>NZ_NASN01000060.1:0-13385 GCF_002142015.1 Gilliamella sp. A7 | reverse complement strand
CAATTATTTGTCCACATTAATTTTAGTGCTTGTAATCTTGCTTCGGCATGACGTAAATGAGGTGTTGGTTGAAAGGCGTTACCCCCATGAATCGCAACCACTTGGGACCAATATCGAATCTGACGAGCAGATATCGCATATTTTTTTGAAAGAATTTCCGATGATTCTCCGATGATTCTCCTGATAAGAATTCATTAGCTATGATAATTTTTAAATCTCGACTATATTTTGACATAAAAAGACCCCCAGTAATTGGTTGTCCAACTATTGGGGGTCACTTCAATTAGCGGGTTTTTTTATAAATAAATTTAACCTTGTTGAGTAAATTATGCTTAAAATAGTTATCGGGATATAGCGTAATTACCTTTATTTTAATTCGATTACTTTTGATTAACACATTTTAAGTTGTATATAATTTAATCTGTTAAAGTTAAATTTTTTTAATTTCCTGAACAAATTTTATATACTTATAATAATAGAACAGTACATTTGAGGTGGCTAGTGATTGAGTTAAAGCTTCGAGAAGTAAAAAAAGACCTATCAACTAAAGAGCTTAAAGTTGCTGGTTATATTATTGAAAATACCCAAGCACTCAAGAATATGAGTATCCAAACATTAGCAAAACTTAATCACGTAAGCACCACTACTATATTACGTCTATGTAATAAATTAGGATACAAAGGATTCAGTGATTTTAAAGTCGATCTTATTGGCTCAATCCCAAAAAAACTTAATAATGAAATATTACAAGATGATATCAATTTGAATGATTCTCTTGCTGATGTTAATAGTAAAGTCCAAGCAATGGAAAAATCCTCAATCGATGAAACTCACTCCATTGTTAATATTCATGCACTCAATAATGCCATTGATTTAATTATTAATTGTCAAAAAATAGTTATATTTGGTGTCGGCAGCAGTGGTTTAGTTGGTAAAGAATTGGAATATCAACTTATCAAAATAAAAAAAGATGTCAATTGTCACTTCGATGCTCATGTTACTCGTAGTCTTATCAGCACATTAGATAAGAATGATCTTATCATTATTATTTCACATTCAGGGGAAACACCTGAGTGTGTTGAGTTACTAAAACTAGCCGGCCAATCTTTGGTTCCTTCTCTTGCGATCACTAAAATGGGCCAAAGTCAGATTTCATCCTTAGCCACCCTAGTGTTACATACTACATCTATGGAGCATGCTTCAAGATTAATACCAATACGCTCTAAAATCTCTCAAATATCTGTAGTAAATATGCTCTTAACTAACTTATTTATTCGCCAATATGATGAACGTTTACTATTACAAATTCAAAATAGAGAAAAACGTAAATATCCTTCGAAACAATAAAATAACTTCCAAAAAGGAATACGCAAGAATTAGAACTAATTTGTTAGTTATAACAGCCCTCTTTCTCTACATAAATTTGATCTTGTTCACAAAATCATAAAAATTTCTTAAAAAGTAGATGACTATTCGCCTCTATAGATGTAATTTTATTACTAAATAAATAACAAGATTTAGTAACAAAATTACAAAACAAGGAAATTTATATGCCACGTTCTTTACCCATCATTTTAGCCAGTCATGGTCCATTTGCTCAAGGCGCATTAGAGTGTGCACAAATGCTTATGGGAGAACAAGAAAACGTTCATGTTATATCAGTTCTAATTGATAGTAATATCGATAATTTACGTCAAGAAATGCAAAGTAGTTATAAAAAACTTAATCAAGGCGATGGCGTAATTATATTGGTAGATATTATGGGAGGAACCCCTTGCAATCTAGCCTCGGAACTACTGATATTACATGACGATGTTTTGTTGTTTTGTGGTTTTAATATTCCAGTATTACTTGAAGTTTTAAATAATCGTGAAGGAACATTAAATGATGCCAAATTGGCTATTGAGGAAACTTTTCCTGAAAGCTGTAAAGATGTTCGGCAGATTTTAAATGTTCAACAAGAACAATCTAATGAGTTGTAAGGAGATGACTAATGCCAATAAATGTAGCAAGAATTGATGATCGTTTGATTCATGGACAAGTTATTACTACTTGGGTAAAAAACTATGATATAGAACAAGTATTAATTATTAATGATAAAGTTGCCGGTGATAAAGTTCAGCAATCAGTACTCACTATGTCGGCACCCCCTGATCTAAAAGTTTTAGTGTTTGGGGTACAACAATTTATCGAAATTTTGAAAAAGACCCCTATCAAAAAAAGAACCATGTTGCTTTTCACTAACAGTATTGATGTTAATGCGTTAGTTGAAGGTGGATTATCACTAGAAAAAGTGAATGTAGGCGGTATGCGAATGCAAGATGGCCGACATCAATTGTCAAGAGCGGTTTCAGTAACACCTGAAGAGGAACAAGCATTCAAAAATCTTATTGCTAAGAATATTCCAGTTGAGGTGCAGATGGTTCCTAAAGATCCAATAGTCGATCTGCAATCACTACTTAATTAAATAATGTTTGAAAATATTTATTTATCATTTGGAGGTTAACATATGTTAACGCAAGCTATTCTTGTCGCCATTTGGGCGGGAATTTGTTCATTGGATGATGTTGGTCCGCAGATGTTACGTCGCCCATTATTAACAGGTACCGTTGCTGGTATTATTATGGGTGATATGATTCAAGGGCTAGCAATTAGTGCCACTCTAGAGTTAATGTGGATGGGTATTGGTAACGTAGGTGCATATTCAGCACCAGACATTGTTGCCGGTGCCATTATCGGGGTTTCACTAGGTATTACCACTGGCGGAGGTATTGCTACTGGTATTGCATTAGGCGTACCTGTATCATTATTATGCCAACAATTGCTTATTATATGGCGCTCATTCGCTTGTTTTTTAAATCCTTGGGCTGAACGTTCTGTTTTAAATGGCGATTATAAAGCGCTAGCTAAAGTTCATTTTTTCTCAACACCACTTTGGTTTTTAATTCGTGCTGTTCCTTGTTTTATTGCAATTTATTTTGGTAGTGATTTAGTTAAAACTATTTTAGATGCGATTCCAAAAAGTATCATTGATGGTATGGGTGTTGCTTCCAAATTAATTCCAGCAGTAGGTATTTGTATTTTATTACTGATGTTACTTAAAGGCAGAATGTGGTTCTTTTTCCT
Organism: Gilliamella sp. A7; assembly: GCF_002142015.1. NCBI lineage: Bacteria > Pseudomonadati > Pseudomonadota > Gammaproteobacteria > Orbales > Orbaceae > Gilliamella > Gilliamella sp. A7. Next base: position 10,259 of record NZ_NASN01000060.1, on the reverse strand, counting down.
ATTAGGTTTCATGCTAACAACCTATTTAAAATTACCGATTATTCCTGTGACATTTATTGCCCTAGCTTTCGCAGTCTTATATGACATGGCGTCAACTAACAGCAGAACCAGTAATAATAATGAATCATCCGATAACCAAATATCAACGAATAGCAACACTGAAGAGGAATATGATCTATGAGTACTCTACATAAAATTACCAAAAAAGATCTGAATCGTATCTTTTGGAACTTACAAACCATGTCATTTTCATATAACTATGAAAAAATGCAAATGATAGGATTTGCCCATTGTATGGCCCCAGTATTAGATCGCCTTTATAAGGATGCTGATAAAGAAACTCGTATCCGAGCAATGAAACGCCATTTAGAGTTTTTTAATACACAAATCAATGCTGGCGCGTTAATTTTGGGTGTCACCGCTGCAATGGAAGAGAAAACCAGTGAAGAAGAAAAAGATGCGGTTGTCTCAGTTAAAGCTGGTTTAATGGGCCCTTTTGCAGGTTTAGGAGATAGTTTACTTAAATTCACTTGGATGCCAATTTGCGGTAGTATTGGTGCTGCTTTTGCGTTACAAGGCAATATCATTGGCCCAATATTAATGTTTTTAATTTATAACCTTGTTAATGTCCTAAGCAAATATTTCTTTATTCATTATGGCTATAACAAAGGGGTTGATTTAATTGAGCAATCAAAAAATTCAAATATTATCCAAAGAATAAGTAATTTAGCCAATGTTGTTGGTGTCATGGTCTTGGGCTCGCTCATTGCGTCAACAGTCAAAGTCGCCACACCGCTAACAATTAGTGTTGGCGAACAATCGATAAAAGTCCAAGAGATGTTCGATAAAGTCATGCCAAATTTTTTAACCTTACTTTTTGCGTTAGCTACATTCTTCATCGTTAGGAAGTTTCAAGGAAAATATACAGTTAGTTTAATACTAGCGGTCATGGTGATTGGCGTAATATTTTCAATGTTTGGTATTTTAAAGTAAGGAATGAATATGGTAGTTAAAATTAAAACAGCTTCATTAAATCGAAATAAGCAAGGTCAATTAACTGTCTCATTTGAAAATAATTCAGATCATCGTGTAGATTTATATTGGACAGAAGAAGCAAATGTTAATACAACAAATAAAACATTAATTAGTAAAGATATAAAATCACCATTTAGTTTTGAAGATCCTTTACAAGCAAAACGTCGTATCTATTTGATATTACAAATTGATAATGATTCTTCGTATCTAGTTGCCGAAAGAACTTTACCAATTACAGGTCTAAATAATTTCCGTGATTTTGGTGGTTATATTGGCGCAAATGGGAAACCGGTAAAATGGGGATTATTATACCGATCTAATCATCTTCATGGCTTAAAACCTGATGCGCAACAATATATTAAAACATTAAATATCCAAACAATTATAGATTATCGTTGTGAAAATGAAATTAAAACTAGCCCTAATTCTTCAATTGGTGAAAAACAAACCTTTAATTTTGATGCTTCAGCACAAACAGCGGAACTTGCAGCTCAATTTGCTGCCGATCCAAGTAATGAAGATCGAGCTTTAATTGAAAGTGTGTTAAGAGATATTCCGAAAGAATTAGTCAATGGTGAAGGCATCCAAGTTCTTGAACAATATCGTAACTTTGTGTTGAGTGAAAAGTCAAAAAACGCTTATCGACAAATGTTAAGAGTAGTATTAGATGGTAACAATAGTCCAAGTATACAACACTGTCGTGGCGGTAAAGATAGGACTGGCTATGGCGTATTACTTATTCAGATAATGTTAGGTGTATCTGAATCAGATATTATTTATGATTATATGCTAACTCACGATAATCGTTTAGAACGCAATAAAATTAAAATGGAAGCTTATCGAAAAATAACCGATGATGAGGATGTTTTAGGATACTTGCTAAGTCTAATTGATACTCGGGAGAGTTTTGTATTAGAAATACTTAATACGATGAAAAAAGTTGCTGGAACACCAAGCAATTACATTAAACAAGAACTTGGTTTTACTGACCAAGATTTTGAAAAAATGCAGGCTATTTATTTAGAAGCTTAATTTAAAATAACCTTTAACAAAAAGCGTAATGATTCTATTACGCTTTTTTTTAAATCTACTCGCATTAGTTCTAGTCAAACATAAATTGTTAATCTAAAAGACTGATTAAAGATTAATTACTTAGTTATCCGGATAACTATATATCCAAGTGATATCAGAATAATTGGCAAAAGCGCTTGGAAATAGATAATAACCACGTAATAAAGGGAAATTAGCATATTTCCATTCTGGGTTAAAATCAGATTTATATTTAATAATAACGTCATACAATAACGTAGTGCAATATAAGTGGTCTTCTTCACGAGAAGCAAGTTTGAACTCCTCGCCTTGTTTAGTTAATAGCTCGGCAATAATTTGTGACTTTTGCTGTTCTGTTAAAAAATTTGGTCTTGCAATGGCATATTTTTCGGCCAATTCAGGGGCAGTAAAATCAGTTAAACTTGAAATAACGACTTGATTTATGGCATTTTCATCATCATTAGTTGTGGCATGAATAATTTTTATTTCAGGTTGAATAGCAACAACCATGCCAATATGAGAAAATATACCGCCATCAAGTTTTTTAACAATAAAACTATCTGTCTGAACACCGCTGCGAAAAATCCAATCCCCAACATTAATTAATGAACTCTTTTCTATATAGGAATTATCTAAATTTGCTAATTCTTGAGCATAAACTGGATTTTTTATAAAGAGGAAAAAAATAAAAATATAATAGGAAAATTTCATAAAATTTAAATTGGTTATCTATAACCTAAAAAGGTTAGAATTACCTTTTTAGGTTATCAAATAATTATAAGTGTTATTTCACATTAATTAACCATTTACCATCAACTTTAATTAATGATAACGCTGAATTATTCTTAGTTCCATCTTTAAAGATAATAGTTGTTTTGATAGTAGCTTGAGTATGATCATTATTATATTCGGTCGATGATAATTCTACTCGATCAAAACCGCCATTTTGTTTTGCTGCAGCAGCTGCTTGGTCGACAGCAACTTTCATTTTACTTTTCATTAATACTTTAATATCTACACCTTTAGTTTTTAATTCATCAGGAATATATAAAGCATCAAGAATACCATCAATATTGCCACTATAAGCATCTTTAATAAATTTCTCAGCTACCACTTCAGGCGAATTATCATCTGAGGAACAGGCGGTAACCACTAATGCTAATAAAAACACACTTAAAAATTTGAATAACAATTTCATATTTTATTTCATCCTTAACATTTAATTCAATTTATTCTTACAGTTATTTACTTTGTATATATCTGAACGACTAGAGATATATAGTTAAAAACTAAAAACCTACTTCAATAAACCAACTACCATTAACTTTAGTTAATTTAAGTTTGTCATTTTTATTTTTACTATCTTTGAAGATTACATTCATTTTAATAATAGCACGGCTCTTATCATCGTTTAGATATTCGGTTGGTTGATATTCAACCTTATCAATGCCACCATGTTGCTCAGCATAAGTTTTAGCTCTCATTGCTGCATCTTGCAATTTACCTGTAATTAGTGTTCTCGCATCGGAAGATTTTTCTTCATCAGGAATATAAATCATTTTTATTACGGCATCAGCATCACCACTATAAATGGCAGATACATACTTTTCTGCGACTTTTTCTGGTGAACTTTCACCTGATGAACACGCAATAGCGAATAAAGTTAAAAAGAAGATACTTATATACTGAGTTAATCGTTTCATTGTTTTTCCTAAATCATTTACTAAATTTAATTATTATTAATGCTTGAAAATGTTAACAATACTTTGAAAACATGATGATAAGTGCTTTGCAGATCTTGTTAAAGATTTAGATTTGCGGCTTAAGGTTATAGTAACTAAGTTAATAATGCAATAAAATTTGTTTTGCACATAAAAAATAAAATACCACTAATAAATTTAAATTAATTATCAATAAAGCCATTAACTTTAGCTGAAGTTTTTTAATATTGTTAACCACTCTTTACTTAAATTTGCATGAATAGTTAATGATTTATGGCTAATGGGATGCATCATTTTGACAGTGCTAGCATGTAACATAAGACGTTTAATAGCAAAATAATGACTAAAAGCACGATTTTGATGAAGATCGCCATGTTTACTATCACCAATAATTGGATGGAAAATATGCTTCAAATGGCGACGTAATTGATGTTTTCGACCGGTCTGTGGTTTTAGCTCAACAAAACTGTACCTAGCTGTTTGATATTTGCCTACGGCAATAGGTAATTCTATTTTACTAAGGCCTTTATAAAAGGTTATTGCTTCTTGAGCTGGCTTATCTTTGCTGGCAAATTTATCAGCAATTTTATCTAACTCTTCAACTAATGGATAGTCAATAGTATCTTGACCATCAACATAACCTCGCACAATAGCATGATAAGTTTTTTCAATCTGTTTTTCAGCAAACTGTTGTGACAATATACGAGCGATATTGCTAGATAAGGCAAAAATTAATACGCCTGAGGTTGGACGATCTAAACGATGAATAGGATAAACATGTTGCCCTATTTGATCACGTAACGTTTGCATCACAACCACTGTTTCATTTTTATCAAGCCAGCTACGATGTACCAACCACCCTTCTGGCTTGTTGATTGCTATTAAATCATTGTCCTGATAAAGAACCTCAAAAACCATTTTTAATTAATCCATTTGACTATAAAAATAATTTTTCAAGTTCATTAGCAATACTAGGACTATTATTATCACCAATCGTATAACTAGCTTTGGCTTTAACTTCATCATCAGCATTGCCCATAGCAATACCTAGTCCAGCAATAGCAAACATACTAATATCATTATAACTATCACCAAAAGCAACGATTTCACTTAATTTAATATTTTCGTGTTCAGCCCAATGTTTTAATCCATTACCTTTTGTATTACCTTTAACCGCAATATCGGCACGATTGGACCATGACCATTCACAAGAGAATTCATCAAGCTCATCAACTGCATCTGAAAATTGTTTTAAGGCAGGTAAATTATGGCTGCTGGTAGCAAATTTAAAAATCATATTGGCCTGTTCAATGACTTGTTCAAAATTATCAACTTTTTTGACTTCTGGTTGTAAAAATTCTGGTAATGAATTCAACCATCCAAAGAATCCTTCTAGATGATCGTCAAGAACTTCATAATTCATAACTTGATCAGTGTAAATCATGGTATGAATACCAAATTGATTGATTAAGTTCAATAAAGTTTTTGCTTGCTGTTTAGTCATCGGTTTTGCAGCAAAATTTTGTTGTTGTTTAAAATCATATAAATAAGATCCATTACAACAAATTGCCGGTGTTGATAATTTGAGTTGATAATAATAAGGATGTATTACCGTATGATGACGACCAGAGACTAAAATAACTTTAATGCCTTTATCCATAATTTTTTGGATCATATCTACTGTTTCAGGAAGGATTAAACGATTACTCGCCAGTAAAGTACCATCCATATCAAAAGCAACTGCTTTATATTTCATAACATCTCTCTTTCTAATTTTTGCTAAAATCCACGAATATCCACTAAACAGTTTGTTTTATCTATTACGATTAACGATAAAATAACACTAAAAGTCTATCTTTTGTCGACCAACAAAGGAATGTGATAAAGTGGTACCGTCCACCATTTCAAGTTCACCACCAACAGGTACGCCATGGGCAATACGAGTCGCAACGATATTAAACTCATTACACATCTGAGCAATGTAATTAGCTGTTGCATCACCTTCAACCGTTGGATTGGTTGCTAAAATAACCTCATGAATTGACTCTGATGCCAATCGACTTTTTAGCAGATCAAGACCAATATCGCTTGGACCAATACCATCAAGTGGTGATAAATGGCCAAGTAAAACAAAATACCGACCACTATACTGTCCAGTTTGCTCAATAGCAAAAATATCTGCTGGTGATTCAACCACACAGAGTTGATCACTGCTTTGACGACGGACATTAGCACAAATAGTGCAGATCTCTTGTTCTGTAAAAGTTCTACATGCTTTACAATGGCCAATGCTATTCATAGCCTCATTTAGCTGATTAGCTAGATGAAGTCCTGCTTGACGGTTACGTTGTAATAGATGATATGCCATTCGTTGTGCTGATTTTGGACCAACGCCAGGTAAACAGCGAAGTGCACTAATAAGTGATTCGAGTAACGGACTGATTTGCATGAATTATTTTGTTACCATATAGTTATAATAATTAATCAATGATACCTTGTTTCAAATATCTATAAAACAAGAAATATTCTATTATTTCAATTTAAAAATAATTAAATGCTAAGAAATTAACATGAAATTACTCACTTTATGCTTTTTATATTTTCATCATTAATAATGATTAGCAGTTAAAAAAATAAATATCCCATTATGCTATTTTTTGCTATACCTTGCATAACTTTTTGGTTCTTCCCCTTTAAGTAATCGCATAATATTACTACTATGGCGAACAATGATTAAGCAAGAGAGCATTGTCACAGGTAACGTCAACTCAGGTTTGAAGAACCAAACATATATAGGTGCAAAAAGAAAACCAACAATTGCAGCCACAGATGAATAGCCGGTAATAATTAACGCTAAACACCACGTTAAGAGAAAACAACCAGTAAAATCAAGTCCAATAGGTGCCATCATGCCTAAAGCAGTCGCAACGCCTTTACCACCACGAAAATGAAAGAAGCAAGGGAAAATATGACCAAGACAAGCTGAAATACCAATTATACCTAAAAAGAAAGGTGATATCCCAATTCGATAAGCAATATAGACAGGAATCGTGCCTTTTAACATATCAAAAATTAATACTATAACGGCAGGTAAACGGCCATTAATTCTTAATACATTGGTTGCGCCCGGATTATGAGAACCATGCAAAGAAGGATCATGTAACTTCATTAGATGGCAAATAATCATGGCGCCAGACAGTGAACCACAGAGATAAGCAATGATGATCATTAATATGATTTGTAATGTCAAAATACTTCTCCTATGGTTACCGTAATTTAGAAATATAAGTCTAGATTATTTATCTTTATGTCGTTGCAATAATGGTTTTAAATATTGACCAGTATAGGATTTTTTCGATTTAGCAACATCTTCAGGAGTACCTTCAGCAATGATTTCGCCACCACCACTCCCCCCTTCAGGACCTAAATCTACAATCCAATCAGCAGTTTTGACCACATCTAAATTGTGTTCAATCACGACTATAGTATTACCTTTATCTCTTAAAGAGTGTAATTGAGCGAGTAATTGTTTTACATCGGCAAAATGCAAACCAGTCGTTGGCTCATCGAGTATGTAAAGTGTGCTACCAGTATCTCGTTTAGATAACTCTTTTGCAAGTTTTACCCGTTGTGCTTCACCACCAGATAAAGTTGTTGCTGACTGACCAATGGTAATATAAGCAAGACCAACATCAATTAAAGTCTGTAATTTACGTGAAATCATAGGTACAGCATCAAAGAACTCTCGCCCTTCTTCAACCGTCATATTAAGAATTTCATTAATCGATTTGCCTTTATATTTAATCTCTAATGTTTCGCGATTATATCTTGCACCATGACACTGATCACATGGTACATAGATATCAGGTAAAAAGTGCATTTCGACTTTTATTAGACCATCACCTTGACAAGCTTCACAGCGTCCACCTTTGACATTAAAACTAAACCTTCCTGGATTATAACCTCGTGCTCTAGCTTCTGGCACACCCGCATAAAGTTCACGAATTGAAGTAAAAAATCCAGTGTATGTAGCAGGGTTTGAACGTGGTGTTCGACCTATAGGACTCTGATCAATTGCGATAACTTTATCAAAATAATTTAATCCTTTGATTGCTTCATAAGGTGCAATGTCACTTTTTTCCGCACCATTAAGCTCATTTTGGGCTAAAGGATACAAAGTGTCATTAATCAAAGTTGATTTACCCGAACCAGATACACCTGTAATACAAGTAAATAAACCAACAGGGATATTCAAGGTAACATTTTTAAGATTATTTCCCGTCGCACCAATGAGTGATAGCATTTTTTTCTTATCGATTTTGGTTCGCTCAACAGGAATTTCAATTTTTTCTTCACCAGAAAGGTATTTACCCGTTAATGAATTTTTACATTCCATTATCTGTTTTGGCGTACCTTGTGCAACAACCTCACCACCATGAACACCTGCGCCAGGACCGATATCGATAACATAATCAGCAGCCATAATCGCTTCTTCATCATGTTCAACGACAATAACGGTATTACCTAAATCACGTAAGTGAGTCAATGTGTCAATCAAGCGACTATTATCACGTTGATGTAAACCAATCGACGGTTCATCAAGAACATACATCACACCAACTAATCCGGCACCAATTTGGCTAGCCAGTCGAATACGTTGCGCTTCACCACCCGATAAGGTTTCGGCAGAACGAGATAAAGTTAAATAATTTAAACCGACATTAATCAAAAATTGTAACCGATCATTTATTTCTTTTAAAATCTTTTCAGCTATTTGCGCCCGTTGTCCGGTCAATGTTAACTTATCAAAAAAGTCCTTCGCTTGTTGGGTACTTAAATTACTAATAGTTGGTAAATTAGTATCGTTAATAAATACATGTCGAGCTGTTTTACATAACCTTGAACCTTCACAACATGGGCAAGGTCGATGGCTAATATATTTAGCTAACTCTTCACGAATTGTTTGCGAATCGGTTTCTTTATAGCGACGAGAAAGATTATTGAGAATACCTTCAAAAGCATGTTTACGCTTCACAACGTCACCACGATCATTAGTATAAACAAACTGTATTTCGTCTCCACCAGAACCATTTAGTAAAATATCTTTCACTTTTGCAGATAATTTTTGATATGGTTGATCGATGTCAAATTTATAGTGTTCAGCTAACGATTTTAACATCTGAAAGTAATAAAAATTACGTCTATCCCAGCCTTTAATCGCCCCTGCAGCTAAAGAAACTTCCGGCATTTGTACAATTCGATTTGGATCGAAATATTGTTGAACCCCCAATCCATCACATTCAGGGCAAGCACCAGCAGGATTGTTAAATGAAAACAATCTTGGTTCAAGTTCAGAAATACTATAGCCACATATTGGGCAAGCAAAATTGGCTGAGAATAGATGTTCTTCAGCTTTTGGATCATCCAAATTCGCGACTTTAACAATACCATTGGTAATAGAAAGTACTGTTTCAATTGATTCTGCTAAACGTAATTTCAAATCATCACGAATACGAAAACGATCGACAACCACTTCAATAGTATGTTTTTTCTGTAGCTCAAGTGTCGGAGGATCGGAGAGATCATAAACATCACCATCAACCCGAACTCGAATATAACCGCTAGCAGCAAGTTGTTCGAATAATTTCACAAACTCACCCTTACGTTCAGTAACTACTGGCGCCAGTAACATATAACGGTTTTCTGATGGTAATGACATAATGCTATCAACCATTTGCGAAACTGTTTGCGCAGCTAAGGGGAGATTATGGTTTGGACAACGAGGCTCACCAATTCGAGCAAATAAAAGACGTAAATAGTCATAAATTTCGGTGATTGTACCGACCGTTGATCGCGGATTATGTGATGTTGATTTTTGCTCAATCGAAATAGCTGGCGACAAACCTTCAATATGATCAACATCAGGTTTTTCCATTAGTGATAAAAATTGACGAGCATAAGCTGATAACGACTCAACATATCGTCTTTGTCCTTCAGCATATAAGGTATCAAACGCTAGTGATGATTTACCTGACCCAGACAGACCAGTAATAACAACCAATTTATCTCTTGGGATAATTACATTGATATTTTTTAAGTTGTGTGTTCTTGCACCACGAATATCGATATCTTTAATTGACATAGATCTCTTCTTATATGTGTGTTTAGATAAATAGACAAAAGATTAACTGTATATTATACCAGTATAAAGTGATTAAATATACAACTATATAGCTCAATAGGGTCGGTTAGTAAAATTTCAATAATATAAACCAAATTTGTACATTAAATAATAAAAAATAAAGCATTTTTTAATCATTCAAAAACCCCGCTCCTCAAAATTTTTCTGAGTAAATTAGAACTAAAAATTATATTGCTATAACTTAAAATTATTTGTTTAGCAAATATAACCATTTTACAATAGACAAGTAATCGTGTTTTATAGTGTGAGGA
>NZ_NASN01000006.1:0-95073 GCF_002142015.1 Gilliamella sp. A7 | reverse complement strand
AAATAATTACCATTATTTTTCAAAAGGTTATTCTTTTGGGGGGGTAAAGATAAATTAGCTTTTTCACTACTTTGTTGAAAAATATAGTGATTTAATAGCAAAAACTGAACAACAATATGCTAATTTTAGGCTAATTTAATGAATTGGTTTTCAATAAATAGGCCTAAAATAATTGTTTTAGGCCTATTTATTATAATTTTGTCATAATTCTTGGTGGTATTGAATAATAGCTATTGTTCTTCATTATAAATTTCAAGATTTTCAGATTCTTTAATTGATAAAGGTATTTTAGTTTCAGCTCTATTATTCTCTAATTGATTAAAATAATTATCATCAACACCTTCTGTAATATACTTGCCATTAAATACGGAACACTCTAAATGGTGAATATTGGGATTTTGTTCTCGAATAGAATCAATTAAATCAGAAAGATCTTGAAATATTAATCTATCAGCTCCGATTTCTTTTGCAATCTCATCAACAGATCGATTATAAGCAATTAACTCACTCGCAACAGGCATATCGATACCATAAACATTAGGATGTCTAATTTCTGGCGCAGCCGAAGCTAAATAAACTTTTTTAGCACCGACAGAACGTACCATTTCAAGAATTTTTTCAGATGTCGTTCCTCGAACAATAGAATCATCAACAAGAAGCACATTTTTGCCTTCAAATTCAATACGGTTAGCATTAAGCTTTCTTCTTACTGACAGTTTTCTGGCATTTTGTCCAGGCATAATGAAAGTACGCCCAACATAACGATTTTTAACAAATCCTTGTCTATAAGGTTTATCTAAAATACGAGCAATTTCAAGCGCTGCATCGCAAGATGTTTCTGGAATTGGGATGACGACATCAATATCAATATCCCTCCACTCTCTGGCTATTTTTTGTCCTAGTTTTTGGCCCATTAATATCCGTGACTGATAAACAGATACACCATTCATAAATGAATCTGGTCGGGCAAAATAAACATACTCAAAAATACATGGATAAAACTGCGGATTATCAGAACATTGCTTAGAATAAAGCTTACCATCTTGGGTAATATAAATTGCTTCACCTGGTTCGACATCGCGCATAAATTCAAAATCAAGAATATCTAAAGCGACACTTTCTGAAGCAACCATATATTCTGTTTTTTCATCATCAATAACTTTTTTACCAATAACTAACGGTCGTATACCAAAAGGATCACGAAAAGCAACCAGTCCATGACCAATAATCATTGCAACACAAGCATAAGCACCCTTAATAATTTTATGAACTTGATGAACAGCACTAAAGATATTATCTGCGGTTAATGGGTAAGTCGGAAATTTATCCAGCTCACTAGCAAAAATATTAAGTAATACTTCTGAATCAGAGCTAGTATTTATGTGACGTCTTGCTAATTCAAACACCTTATCTCGTAACTGATCAGTATTAGTTAAATTACCATTATGAGCCAATGCTATACCATACGGCGAATTTACATAGAAAGGTTGAGCTTCTGAAGGACTTGAACTACCTGCGGTTGGATAACGAATATGGCCTATACCTAAATTACCCTGCAAACGTTGCATATGATGTTCTTGAAAGACATCTTTCACCAAACCATTTGCTTTACGTAATCGAAAGCGATTTTGTTCATCAATGGTTACAATCCCGGCTGCATCTTGTCCACGATGTTGTAAAACCGTTAAAGCATCATAAATAGATTGATTAACTGTACTACATCCTACAATACCAACAACACCACACATACAATGATTACCTCAAACTTATTGAACTAAAAATGAAGACGACTGCTGTATAAAATCAAAAAACCAGCGAATAATAAAATGGAAATGCGGAATAAGTTGTGATTGCACCCAATATGGGGATTGGGATAAAGGCGTAAAGGTATCAACAAAAAAGAGCACTGCTGCAACAACTAAAATACCTCTTAATACTCCAAAACAAATTCCCAATATCCGATCGGTGCTTGATAGTCCTGTTTTTTGAACTAACTCCCCTATAATATAAGAAACAATTGCACAAACAATTAATGTCGAAATAAAAAGTATCGCAATAGCAACGGCTATCCGAATGACATCACTATCAAAATAAGTCAAATAACTAGTAATGTACATATAAAAACGACTGGCAATAAAGAACGCTAGCACCCAACTAATTAAAGATAATGCTTCTTTGACAAAACCTCTAATAATACTAATCAGTGCCGATAAAATAATCACGCCGATAATCGTAAAATCAACCCAATTCATCATAATAACTCACAATTTTTATATTAATATTTATACATCATAAAATGGTTGTTAATTAGTAATAATTACACCTTTTAATTTGGTTAAATTATTTAAATTGCTAATCAACTGTTCGGCTTGCTCTCTTTTTGCATAAGGACCCACTTGTAATTTTATTAGTTGATTTGGTCCAGGATTATTTGGTATCACTTTAACGTTATAGTTATTCAGTCTTAATAAGGCAACTAGTTCCTCAATTTTTTTCTTATTTTTTAATGCACCAAGTTGGATCATATAGGGTTTATCAGTTTGTTCAGAAGATGTTGTGATTAAAGAATCAAAATTCTCATCAATAATATCGGGCGAACCTAAAGGGCTAGGATATTGATCTGAATCAGGCGTATAAGAGGATTCGCTTTTCAATTTAACATCTTGATTTTGTTCATCTATTACACCTGATTGTAATATAGGAATGGTTGATGTTAGCGAATTAGATTTATCAGTGATTATATTTGGAGCAATAATAGCAATTATTAACAAAAATGTAGCAAAACCAACAAGTTGATTTCTAACTTTATTTGATCTACATTTAATTTTCTCTTGATTATTATCCATGTTCACATTTACCTAGTTGCCTACTGTATCCAAAACGGCAGAAACGGTATGAAATGAGCCACAAACAACAATAATATCATCTTCTTTTGCTTCTTGCATAGCCTTTTGATATGCTTCATACACCGAATCAAACGTTACAATATTCGCTACATTTTCCTCTTGTAAATACTGCTTTAATATATCCGCATTACATCCACGCTCGCCATAAAGTGAAGCGCAATACCATTGATCAGCATTAAGTATAGATAAAGTACTTTTGATATCTTTATCCTTAAGCATCCCTATCACAAATCTCACTTTTCCAACTGTTGATTGTTGCTGTTTTAATAACTCAATTTGCTTGACTAAATAACTGGCCGCGTGAGGATTATGCGCAACATCAACAATGACTATTGGTGAGGATTGGATAATTTGAAAACGCCCTATCAAGCTAGTTTTTTCAAGAGCATCATCTATTTGTTCTTGAGTGATAGAAAATGGTGAATAACTAAGGGCAGCAATTGCCGTTGCCGCATTAGCTAGAGGAACATGTGGAATCGGTAGATTTTTATATTGCTTTATCGAAGAATTAAATTGCCACGATAATTTATCAATTGGTTGATAAGCCCAGTCTTTATTTACAGCAAATACAGGACAATTTACAGCATGAGCAACGTCTAAAATGGACGATGGTATTTCAGGTTCGCCAACTATAGCGATGCTTTTAGGCTTAAAAATACCCGCTTTTTCTTGTCCAATACTTTCTCGAGTATTGCCCAGATATTCAACATGATCGATACCTATTGTTGTTATAATTGCAATATCAGCATCAACAATATTGGTGGCATCTAGTCTTCCCCCTAGCCCCACTTCTAAAATAACAACATCTAATTGAGCTTGCTTAAATTGATATAAAGCTGCCAGTGTTGCATATTCGAAATAGGTTAATAAAACATCACCTCTGGCATTTTCAATCGCAGCAAATGCTTTAACAGTATCTGATGGCGTTGATTCTTGATTATTGATTCTAACCCGCTCAGTAAAACGCAATAAATGTGGAGAACTATAAACACCAACACGCTTATCAGCAGCAAGTAAAATCATTTCTAACGTACGACAAGTTGTCCCTTTGCCATTAGTGCCTGCTACGGTGAAAATATAAGGTGCTGGTTGTAATAGATCTAATCGCTCAGCAACTGATTTTACCCTTTCCAGCCCTAATTCAATGCTTGAAGGGTGTAACTGTTCCAAGTAACAAAGCCATGTCTCAAGATCTGACATGGCATCAGGGATTTTATTTTGCATGATCAGTTAAATTGTCTCATCATTAGCGAGATTATCAAAAGGATTAGGAAGTTTCATTAATTTAGCCAATAAACTAGCAATTTTTGGTCGCATATCTCGACGATGAATAATCATATCAATTGCACCTTTTTCAAGTAAAAACTCACTACGTTGGAACCCTTCAGGTAAGGTTTCACGAACAGTTTGTTGTATTACTCTAGGACCAGCAAAACCAATTAGTGCTTTAGGTTCAGCGATATTAATATCGCCCAGCATAGCTAAACTTGCTGATACACCACCCATTGTTGGATCTGTCATTACTGAAATGTATGGCAAGCCCTCATCTTGCATTTTGGCTAAAATAGCACTCGTTTTTGCCATTTGCATTAATGAGAATAGTGCTTCTTGCATACGGGCGCCACCACTGGTTGAAAAACAAATTAGCGGGCATTTATCTGCAATTGCTTGCTCAGCAGCACGAGTAAATAAAGCACCGACAACAGATGACATAGACCCACCAATAAACGCAAATTCAAAACAAGCTACGACAACCGGAATACCTAGCAGTGTTCCTTTCATAACGACCATAGCTTCTTTTTCATGAGTTTCTTTTTGCGCAGCAGTTAAACGATCTTTATATTTTTTAGTATCTTTAAATCTTAAAATATCTTTCGGAGCAAGTTCTGCACCAATTTCGATATCAGATCCTTCATCTAAAAATCGATATAAGCGAACTCGGGCAGGAATATGCATGTGATGATCACATTTCGGACAAACCTCTAAGTTTCGGTCAAGTTCAGCTTGATAAATGACCTGCTCACAATTGCTACATTTAGTCCAAACACCACCTGGAATATTCGCCTTTTTATGATCTGACGATATATTATTTTTACTCAGAATTTTTTCAATCCAGCTCATTATAATTCTCTCATTCGGTACTCTTTACAATTAACGACGTATTGTATAATACTTTGCAATAATTCTTAATACTTGTTTTTGCTTTTATTCCAATTTATCTACAATTAGATAAAATTTTTGATACTAATTAAAAATAATACACAGCCAAACTTTAAAAAAGTTTAGATAAAACAAAAATAATAATCTAAATTAAATGTTGAATGTAACATTTAACAATAAAACTATATTTAATATGACCGCAAAAAATTATTGGTATATAATTAAAAGATAATTGTTTTTCATTTTTCAGAAATAAGGGGTTATAGATGGATAAGGAAAAATCAGCCGCACCATCATTTCAAGATGTTCTTGAATACATTCGTTTGTCACGTCGTTTAAACAAATTAAAACGCGAAATCTCAGATAATGAGAAGAAAATTCGTGACAACCAAAAGCGCGTATTATTACTTGAAAATTTAAGTGATTATATTAAACCTGATATGACTTACGAGGAGCTTCAAGCTATTATTGCCAACATGAAGAGCGATTACGATGATCGTGTTGATGATTACATTATCAAAAATGCTGAAATTTCTAAGGAACGTCGCGACATCAGTAAAAAAATGCGTGGTTACCGTTCTAATTAATTTCTTTTCAAATAATACCCTTTTCAAAAAGGGTATTATTTTCTAATTAACTAACCACCAGCAAGTTTAACTTTGAATCCTTTTTCTTCTATTAATGATTTTAATAGATCACGTTTATCACCCTGAATCTCAATTTTTCCATCCTTAACTGAACCGCCACAACCACAACGCTTTTTAAGATCGGCAGCTAATTGCTGCAATTGAGAATCATCTAAGTCAAAACCTTCGATCACACAAACACCTTTACCTTTCCGACCGGATGTCTGACGTGAAATGCGAATAATACCATCGCCTTTAGGACGAGGCTTAACAGCTTTTTCAGGTGTTATTCGACCATGCTCAGTTGAATAGACAATTGGATTATCTGACATATTAATTGCTCTTAGATGAATCAAGGGTTGATAAAATAGTCTGTAATGCTTTGCTTGGCTCATCCGCTTGAGTTATAGGACGGCCAATAACTAAATAATCTGCACCTGCTGCTTGTGCTCGTTGTGGGGTCATAATTCGACGCTGATCATCAGGAGTTGAGCCCGCAGGACGGATACCCGGTGTAACCAATTTAAAATCACTACCAAGCCGTGTTCTAAAGCTCTGTACTTCTTTGGCTGAACAAACTACACCATCAAGCCCACAGTTTTTAGCCAATAATGCTAAACGAGTTGCTTGTTCTAATGGTGATACCTCAATACCAATTTCTTTAAGATCTGAAGATTCCATACTTGTTAGTACAGTGACCGCAATTAATAAAGGTGCATCTTGTCCATATTGGTAAAGCGCATCTTTTGCTGCCTCCATCATGCGCACTCCACCACTAGCATGAACATTTGTCATCCAGACACCTAGCTCAGCAGCAGCAGCTACTGCTTTAGCTACCGTATTAGGAATATCATGAAATTTGAGATCTAAAAAGATATCGAAACCTTTTTGTTGTATCTGTTTAATAAAATCAGGACCAGCATGAGTAAATAATTCTTTACCGATTTTAAGGCGGCAATCTTTAGGTTCAACTTTATCAATAAAATTCCATGCGGATTTTGTATCAGAAAAATCAACAGCAACAATAATTGGAGATGACATAACTTAGTTATTCCTTTTAATTATAAATTTTTAACTATTCTTTTTAATAAATTCATTTAAATCAGCATAGAATATACGAGCACTTTCTTTATAGCCTTGTAATGTTTGATGTATTAAATCTGGACGAGCAAGGTCTTGTTTAAGCCAATCTTTAATAGAATGAGGGCCACCCATAGCCCGTTGCCAATCCCAAAATAGCGTTTTTTCTGATTTAGCGACTTGCTTTTGGATACTCATTACTTTAGAAAAAGACTTTGGAAAACTCTTTTCATTTAACATCGTATCAGGTGGCGTCATTAATAATATTACCGAATTTGGTGATGTTTTGCGAATTTGACGAATATTTTCCACTAAATTTTTTCGATAAGTATTAGCATCTAAAGTTTCATCAAAACTTTCATTTGTGCCATATTCAAGAATAATCAAATCACTTTTTAATGCTGATAATTCATTTAACCAGTTTGGTCCCCATTTCTGCCATATCGTCAGTTTGGCACCATTGGTCGCAATCGAAGAGACAATAATCCCAGATTGTTTATAACGAGTTAACCTTATACCACCAATTTCAATATCGCTAGTTGCTTTGATAGAAAAAGGGGCTTTAGTGATAAAAGATATTGTTTGCCAGATATCACTTTTGGATGAATAATTAATATCTATTTTTTTATCATTAGCATCATATATATTCAACAAATTAGAACTATTTTTTAAAGCTTTAAAAGTTAATTGTACTTGCCAATTTTTATTGCCAGCATTTTTAGGTAACAGTTGTATAGTCGCAACATCTTCAATTGGTTTAGCAATAAATCCACCCATCGGGAAATCTAAATTACTTAATGTACGGCTACTTAATACACTCCAATTTTCTGCTTTCCAAGTCACCTCCGCATGGCTTTGACCTTTTATCGCTATTGGGGTAACCCAACCAATCCCCGCATTACCATATTTTTGTTGCATCAATGTTCGAAATTCACCAGTAAAAAAATCTGCTGCAGAGTGAGAATCGCCAAGCTGAGTAATATTCACAACTTGATTTCTATTGTTATTTTTAGACAATGAATTTAGACGTTGGATAAATTGTTTGCTATTGGGATCGCCAAAGTCAACTATACTTGATAATGTACTTGTTCTACTTTCAGCAATACTGCAACCAACAGAAACAGTGACAATCATTACAGTAAAAATATACTTTAAAAGTTTAATCACTATCATTGTCCTCTAATTGTTTAAAAATAATTTTTTCCATAATAGCGGTGGCTAAAATTTTCTGGCCAGTGATTGTAAAGTGGATGCCATCATCAATCCTTACTTTTATTTTTCCTTTACCGGAATCAACAAAACTAGTAAATTTCTCATAAGTACAACCTAACAACTGATTAGTAATTAAAAAATGTTGTTGTACTTTTTCTATTTCAGATTGATACAACATATTTAAATACACCATGTCATCATTAAGTTTTGATTTACGCATACAAGGTGGGGCCAGCCAAAGGACTTGTACATCATGTTCATAAGCACTATTCAAAATAGCAGCTATACGCAAACGATATTGTTCTTCCCATACAGGAGATTTGTATTTCACATATTTAGGGTATCCTTTTACAGGAAAATCCCAAGGATCATTAGGCCCCAAAAATACTACAAGTAATTTAATAGAAGGATCTTTATTTAAGTTATCACTAATTGTTTTCGGCCAATTAAAGGCATTTGGATAAGCAAGACCAGTGCTTTGTTTACTAAGATCAATGCTTTCTATTTTATATTGTTTGAATAACATTTTTTTGGCATATGGTGCAACACCTTGCATTAATGAATCACCAACAAAAAAGACCTTATCATTTTTGGTTAACACTATTGGTTGTGGTTCAGAAATTAATGGGACATCACGTTTTGGCTCTTTAGGTGTTTCAATATCAGTCAATAAAGGTGTTTGATTGTTTGTGGGCTCATTCACTTGGTTATCTAATTGAGTAACTTTTTTATTATTAGAAATGGATTGATTTTGTTGTTTATTCGTTTGGTTTATTTTAACAATCTCTGGTTGTGAAATAATTAGAACATTTTTAATTAAATGAATATTGGTATCTTTTAAGTTTTCATCCTGATCGACAATTATTGCTTGTGATTCTTTTACATCTCCTTCAAAATCTTCTTTTATGAAGTCTTGGGTAACACTTCCTGTACTAAAAAGGTCGGAATGATAAGTTTGTTGCCAATAGATTAAAATTGAGCTGTGATAAATTGTAATTAGTGCAATACCGGTAATAAATAACAAAACAAAAATCTTTTTTGCTGAAAGCGTGTCTTGCTTATTTAGTAAGCAATCTGATTTTTTAAAGATTTTTTTATTATTAAAAGTGTTATTTTTCAACACCCGATTTTGCTGTCCAGTCTTTCTGGACCTATTTCTTCTATTTTTCGAAAATGTTTTTTTGTAGGTCATTTTAGTTTTTCATCATAATCAAAAATTAGCATAAATAAAATTAGGAACGCCAGAAGGTGCTAAATAGATTGTTAGCCATAGTATAAGGACAAAAAAGACTGGCAAGTAAATACTATTTATTCTACTAAGTTGTACCGCACACCACGTAGGAATATTTTTACATATTGGATATATTAAAAATACGACACATATACTTATAAGTGCCCCTATATAATGAGGTTGAACTGTGAAATTATGGCATAACGCATTTAAATAATCTAATGCATCTGCGAAGCTCTCACAGAAGAAAAATAGCCAAGTAAAACAGACATAGTGCCAAGTTAATAATCGAGCAATAATTGGTGAACGTTGCGCTATCCATCCACGACCTAAATAACGGTCTAAAATATTAAGAAAGACGATGCCTATACCATGACAAGCACCCCAAATAATAAAATTAATTCCAGCTCCATGCCATAATCCAGACAATAACATAGCTAACATCACATTAATTTGAGTGCGAACAAAACCACATCGACTGCCACCTAGAGGAATATAAATATAATCTCTAATCCAATGAGATAAACTAATATGCCAACGCTCCCAAAACTCGCGTAAATTAGAGGCTAAATAAGGAAAATTAAAGTTAATCGGCAGCCGGAAGCCTAATAAAAGCGCAATCCCAGTCACTAAGTCAGTATAACCAGAAAAGTTAAGATAAATTTGCATAGCATAAGCATATAAGCCAACTAATAAATCGATGACACTATATTCTAATGGATTTGAAAAAATTGGCGTTACCCAATTTTCACTAATTAATCCCCCCAGACAATAAACTTTTATGACTGCTAGAATAATTAGTGTAAAAGCTCGGAAAGGATCTAAAATATCTCTCGGTTGGCTTACCGCAATTTGAGGCAAAAACGTTTTTGCTCGATTGATTGGCCCTGCAATGATACTAGGAAAAAAAGCTAAAAATAAGGCAAAATCCCAAAAGTTTGCTAATGGCAATTCTCTTTTTTTAATTGAAACTAAATAACTTACCGAATGGAAAGTATAAAATGAAATGCCGATTGGTATAAGAACTGTAACAACAGGTAATAAAATTGGTAAGTTTAAAAAATTACATAATGACTGTAACTCATATCGAAAAAAATCAAAGTATTTAAATATAGCTAAATTAGTAATTGAGGCAACCAATCCTAAAATCAACCATCGCTTGGCATGATTTTGGGAGGAAGTAATCATAACAGAAATAAAATATATCGAACAAGTATAAATAAAAAGGATAATAGCAAACTGTAAACTATAGCTACCAACAATAAGATAACTTGAAATCAAAAGTAATTTATTCTGAAATTTTGGTAATACTCTAACAGCCCAATATATCGCAAAGAAAACCACAAAAATTAGACCAAATTCAATCGATAAATAACTCACTGCAATCCTTTCATTTGTAAATATATCGTTGACCAAAAACTTACTACATTATCACTATATTAATTCTGCTGCTGATAACCAATTAATTGTGATTGAGCTAAAACATTATAGATAATCAATTCTTTATTTAATCCAGTCACCGATAACAATAAATTCCTCGCCTGTAACCAAATTTGATACAACGAAGCTATTTCATCATTGTTTTTTGTCGCAAGAAGCCTGACTAAAGGCACTTGATCGCGATTAACTATGTATCGACCTACTTTTTGTTTGGCTTTTAAGGCATCGCTTAACAATGCACAAAACCAAGTAATGCGCTCAAAAAAACTTTCATGATTAAAAGTTTTAGCTAATTGCCAAAAATTATTTTGCGGTAAGATCTCTAATAAATTATCACAAAATGATTTTCTCTGCTGCCATTTTTCAGGTTGTAGTAATGTTGCTGCATTTAGTGGCGCATTTTCGCTCAATAATAATGCAGTGGCAAGTTCATTATCACTGTATAGGTGATTGTGTTGCTTTTTTAACCAATAAATAGATTGTTCTAATTTTGGAATAGGTAAAAAATAACAAAAACAACGACTGTGAATCGTGGGTAAGAATTGGCTATTATGCTCATCGCTCAAAATAAAATAGGTATTTTCTGGTGGCTCTTCTAATGTTTTTAACAATGCATTAGCCGCCGCCTCCGTCATTGAAGCCGCATGTTTGATCCAAATTATTTTATTGCCGCCTTGTTGTGATTTTTCATAAACTTTAGTCGAAATATTACGTATTTGATCAATACCAATTGATTGTTTACCTTGCTCATGTGTAATGATGTAATAATCAGGATGATGCTGAGATAAAAACAACTGGCAATTATGACAATTACCACAAGGCTCTAATTGTTGTGAAGATTGACAAATTAATAGATTAATCAGTAAATTTATCAATTCTTCTTCACCACTTCCCTGAATATAATTAATTAACAAGGCATGGTGTGCCCGATTATTAACAATCGTATCAGCAAGTTGCTGAAAAGGTAATGCTAACCAAGGATATTTATTAAAGATCATAAAACTAAAACCTAATTTATTAGCCATGAATTCAAAATAATTTCAATTTGAGCTGTCACATCTTCTATAGATTTATTAGCATCAATGGTAATAATAGTATTATCACGTTCAGCTAGTTGTAAATAACGCTGACGAATACGCTCAAAGAACGGTAATGATTGTTGTTCAATACGATCAAGTTGCCCGCGAGATCTGGCACGCATTAAACCGAGCTCTGGTGCAATATCTAAGTACAATGTTAAATCAGGTTTAAAATTACCCAAAACCTGAGCTTGCAATGTTTCAATAAAAACCTTATCGATCTGTCTCCCACCACCTTGATAAGCTTGAGTAGATAAATCATGTCGATCGCCAATAACCCATTTCCCCATTTTTAATGCCGGTTTAATTACATTATCAACCAATTGAATACGAGCAGCATATAGCATTAACAATTCCGCTTTATCGGTTAGCGGCTCATTACCAAAACCATTTTTAATAATATTTCGTAATGCTTCTGCAATTGGAGTACCTCCAGGTTCGCGAGTAAATTTTAAATCAGCAATATGATGTTGTTTTAAAATACGTGCAACTGTATTGACGGCTGTTGTTTTGCCGGCACCTTCTAAACCTTCGATGACAATAAATTTACCTGTCATACAAAATTCCCAAATGATTGATAATAAATTTATGATTAATGTTGAGTATTGTACGCTATTTTTAATAATTATTTTAGTTTAACTAAAAAACCTCTATTTCATATTATCTATGCATATGATTATTAAATTTTATTTTTATAAATAGCTATCATTAGAGCCTTGTAAAAAATATTGAGGAGTGTATACCATCTACTCACATAAAGGTAGATAATTCAAAACCATATGGATGTAATTTTTAACTAGTACAGTTATATCCCTGTACCTACAGGGAACTCATCATCTAATTGTAAATAAACTTCAGTAAATACGGTATATCCCTGTACCTACAGGGAACTCAAAATCAACAATATACTGGCGGGACTGGAACGCGGTATATCCCTGTACCTACAGGGAACTCAATATATAGCTAAGGTTCGGGTTGAATTAGGGCGGTATATCCCTGTACCTACAGGGAACTCAATTCGATAGAGTGTCAATATAAGATAGCGTGCGGTATATCCCTGTACCTACAGGGAACTCATCATCTAATTGTAAATAAACTTCAGTAAATACGGTATATCCCTGTACCTACAGGGAACTCCATGTTTCGACGGATGGCGGCAATAGCTGCCTAGGTATATCCCTGTACCTACAGGGAACTCTATCATATAAATTATAAATTAGTTATTAATAACGGTATATCCCTGTACCTACAGGGAACTCATAAATTTATCGGCAACATTTCGAGTGATTGGCGGTATATCCCTGTACCTACAGGGAACTCTTAAATTTGATATTGATGCACCTAAATACCTACGGTATATCCCTATACCTACAGGGAACTCTTTCATTCCTCTTTTAGTAAAATCAGTTAACCCGGTATATCCCTGTACCTACAGGGAACTCTTTTTATTTCAATTATATTTTTAATTTGCCAACGGTATATCCCTGTACCTACAGGGAACTCTATTTCCATCGCTACTTTTATTATGTCTATTGCGGTATATCCCTGTACCTACAGGGAACTCTAAACGAACAATTGACGATTTGTCAACGCCGACGGTATATCCCTGTACCTACAGGGAACTCGGCGCCCAAAGGAATAATAAGAATTTCGTTACCGGTATATCCCTGTACCTACAGGGAACTCTTCCCACAGCGGACGTTCAATTACTGTTAGCTCGGTATATCCCTGTACCTACAGGGAACTCGTCTAATGGCAATTTTAAATAGCCTAAATTTTCGGTATATCCCTGTACCTACAGGGAACTCTCTAAATATAGATAATTGTTTTATATAATATTTTTTAGTTAGTTAAAATCTACCAAATTTTCCTAATTTTTAAAGAACATTAACTTATTGATTTTCAATAGGTAAAAAAGATACTAACCTTAGTCCATCTAAATCTACCGGAACCCTTCTATTTGCGCCATAAGTTTGGAAGTCAAATCCTGACTCAGTATTAGTCGCCCAAGCAAGGACAACATTGCCTTCCTCAGCAAGTTTAGTAATTTGTTGCCATAGCATTTCTCTTATTGGTCTTGATATATCACCGATGTAAACCCCGGCTCTAATTTCAAGTAACCAAATTGCTAAACGACCTCGTAACCTAGGCGGGACATTTTCAGTTACTACAACACACATACTCATTTTTAGCGACTCCTAAAGCCACTGTCAGCAAGAGATTGAGGTTCTGGGATAGCGGGAGGTTGGGCATCGTCTGGAGCTGGAGGCGGTTCAATTCCACCAGCAGATAAAACTTCTTCAATAAGCGGAATTAATATTGCTAATGTTTTTTGGCTTCTAAAAATTTCACGGCAGGCCACACGAACTTCCCGATCGGGATCTGCATTGTTTTTTGCTGCTATTTCAAAAGCTTTAGGTACAACGGTATCAAATTTAATAATATCAGCAATATCATAAACAAATGAGAGAGGTTTTCCACTATGTACAAAACCGATAGCCGGTGCGTAACCGGCCGCCAAAACAGCTGCTTCGGTGATGCCATATAAGCAAGACGTGGCAGCACTTATACATTGATTAACCGTATCTCCTTTTTGCCAATCTTTGGGATCGTATTTTCTTCCATGCCATTTAACATGATAACGTTTAGCCAGTAATGAATAAGTTTCACGTACTCGCGATCCTTCAATGCCTCGTAACTGTTCAATAGAGCGACGACTCGGTGCCGGTTCACCAAATCGTAACTCAAACATTTTTTTGACCACTTTTAAACGTAAATCATCATCTAAAGCCAATTTAGCTTGATAAAGTAGTTTATCTGATCTTGCCCCGCCTGGTTGACCCGATGAATACATTCTGACGCCAGCTTCACCGACCCAAACGAGCAAAGTACCAACCGTTGCCGCTAGTTTGATAGCAGCATGAGAAACTCGAGTCCCAGGTTCTAACATTATGCAAGCTATCGAGCCCACTGGAATATGCGTTCTGATGCCGGTTTTATCAATTAATACAAACGCTCCATCTAGAACGTCAATTTGTCCATATTGCAAAAAAATCATTGACGTTCTATTTTTTAGAGGAATCGGATTAAGTGGAGCATAAACCATAATCGCGCATCCTATTGATAATGTTTTAGCAAAAATAAACCACAACCAAATCCTTTACTTTTGCCAACTCCTTGATAGATGGTATTTAAAAATAAGTCAACATCCGTTACGGTTAACACCCCTTGATAATCAACACTGCTATAAGTAATGGGTTTAAGATTGCTTTTTTTAATAAATTGCTCTTGGGTATAATTAATTACTGTGCAATCAAGTTGTTGATCATTAGTCGATAATGAAAATCCTCTGCTTTCACTTTGTTTAATTAAC
Source organism: Gilliamella sp. A7 (assembly GCF_002142015.1). Lineage (NCBI taxonomy): Bacteria > Pseudomonadati > Pseudomonadota > Gammaproteobacteria > Orbales > Orbaceae > Gilliamella > Gilliamella sp. A7. Next base: position 79,966 of record NZ_NASN01000006.1, on the reverse strand, counting down.
CAATTTATGGCAGCTTCATTCTGACGAATTTTTATCTCATTAGTATCTAAACCTTGTTGTTTAGCCAGATATTTAGCATTCATCATCACATCACTACGCTTACCATTTTTAAACACCACTGGATTTGCTCGCAGGGAAAAAATCAATTTCATACCAACGGTTAACTTTGGCTGGTATGGTTTAGTTTCTACTAAAAATAGCTCATGATTGGTTAGCGGTGCTATTTCCGATAACAGATAGTATTGATAGCCTTTGCCAATTCTCTCTTCACGAAATAAAAAGCAACGTTTTTCTTGATTAGGAAAGAGTTGCCATAACCATTGATGAATAGCATAAGGTCCTGAATTTTGCATTTTCTGTTGCATAACATAAGGAAGTCGATTTAATTTTAAAGTAACTCGAGAAAAATACATCTATTCACTCCCTTTCAAATGGCCTGAAAACTGCTGACGATCACTAAATTGCCAACGGTGACGGCTTATTGGTTGATCTTGACGACGCTGAATTTTAATTACCTCAAAGTAATCTTCTTGAATGGCCTGTTCCCAATAATATTCATCAGCAATACCTTTTAATAGTTTATCAATAACCGGATCTTGCCGATGACACTCTTGATAGTGTTTATCGGCAAAACTAAAAGCCTCACGCAATGTTCCTTGATACAAAATAGGCGATAACGGTAACGATAAAGGTGAGTTTTTTCTTCCTGCGTATAAGGGAAAAACAGGTTTAAGTAATGCTTGCTGAATTTGCTCTAAACTATAAGGTGCATTCTCAGTCTCAGTCATGACTATTTGATAATAAACGTCATTATAATATTCACGCTGTGATAATAACGTCTCTAGTTCAAGAGGGTTTTGTCGTATTTCATCAAAGCGTGTATACCAGACTTGCTTTTTATTAGCCCTAGGAGCTTGGACGGTATGAAAATCTCGAAACCAACTACTATTAGCAATAAAAGGACGAATCGCAAAATGATAATGCTGATTAAAATGATCAATCTGATTATCATCACGACGAATGCCGAGTGCAGCCGATACTAATCCCAATAAAGCAGAGCGAGAGGGAATAATATTGCTGTGGCGAACTTCGCCAACAGCAGGTTCGCCCCAAGAGGTAAATGGGGCATAAATCTGAAAAATAAGATGGTTGATCATCTTGTCCACCCCCCTATTTTTGCGCAACAAAATCTAATGCAGCACTAAGGGTTCCTTCTCCAGTTTCACTATTGAGAACATAGCGACTATCAGCACATTGACCATAAACTTTATCAAATTTATCTCGTTGCTCTTCCAAACGACTAATAGCATCATTTACCATATCTTGACTACGAATTGGATTAAAATAAGCTACCGCTAAAGAGCGCGGTTGTTGGTTACCTTTTTCTATTAATAAATAGGAAGTATATGCTCGTGAAGCAAAACTATTTTGCATCCCTGTTGGTGCAACTTTGGCGGCTGATTCAGTTAAAGCTTTTAAGGTTTTTTCAACCAATGCTTCATCACCATTTAAATTTTCGAGAAGTAAATCACGGCTGATACAGACATAAGTATAAAACAGCGCCGAAGCAAATCCACGTTCGCCCAAATGCGCTGAACCAGCATCAACATCATTATTATTTAAATCATCAACAGCAGTAAAAAAATCATCCTCAATGGTTACCGTACTTACGCCTAATGCATGAGAAACTTGACAGGCAGCTTCAATATTAAATGCCGGGCTATCAGCTAACATTCTGCCAAATAAGGCAATATCAATACTACTATTTTCTTTACGTAATAATTTAACTTCATCATCGCTAGGTTCGCGTTTTTCACTAATTAATAAATCAACTAATTGTTTAATTACTTGTTGTTCATTACTACTAATATGTACCAATTGTTCTATTTCTAAATTATCCAATGGGTCTTTTGGTGATTTTTCATTTTTTAGTTTACCAAACTGATTCGCTATTTTAATTGCACTTGCTGTAGCTATTTTTTCAGAAACGCCGTTATCAATCATTGCAGTATAGACCCAGTCTCGAGCAAAACGGCGTGAGCGAATACCAATATGATCACTTAATGATTGATAAAAACAGTCAGAAGTACGCCACGCTCTTTTTAAGCTTTGTGACGAAATACGCAAACGGTCAGTATTTCCCATTTTAGCGGTTTTTGGTCGACCTAAATCATCACGGTTTAAGTTTGAAGGAGCATAAGCGGTTAATAGATGTAATTGAATAAAAGTAGTCATGATGATTATTCCTTAGTATTATTTTTAGTTGAAAAATAGTCCATAGCCCAACGAGTAGAAAAGCGTTTAAACGGATTAGTATTAGCTGGCCAATTGTGTTCACGAGCATACCACTCTTGCATCCATAGAAAGATGCCGTCAGCAAGGGAAGTTAGATTAACGCCTTTTTCACCGCGCAACTTAACGGCACGAATTAAACGCTGACAAAATTCTTCTGGGGTTTCACTATTAAGAAGACGTTCAAATCGCAATTTAGATAAATAATTACGTTCTCCGCCTTTGATTTTTTCACTTAATTGTGCAGCAAATGGCGCTTTATCATTATTTGACTCTGCAAAAACAGCCACATTAACCAATATCTGTAATGCATGATAATGAATATCCGTTTGCGCTAATTTACTGTCGTTATTAAGAAGTTTATTAGCTAAAATCGTATAGCCATCCTGTAGAATTATTAATTCAGACAATGAAACCCGGCGTAATTCAGCACGTAATTTTCGTCCATTGTAGTTAATACCATTAAATTTACATTGCCGTTGCTGCAACATAGAAAACCATTCATCGATAATCTTTTTGTGGCTATCATTTAAGATTATCAGCTTTTTTTGGATAGTGTCTGACATGTTGTTCTCCCTACATGCAATCAAGACGGTTTATTAAGTTTAATCTTTTTGATATTTCTAAGTTTGTTAAAGTCTTTAAGTAATTTTTCTCTGGTTGTAATTTTTTTGGAACTTATCATCTGTTGATCTGGATCAGAAAAAGCAGCGTTATCGTAGATTTGAGTAATATATTTTAATAAGGTATTTGTCCAATCTAACAACAAATGAAAACGCCCATTCGGATTCTCTTTTTCTTTGATAAGTTGTTTCACAAATTGGTAAAAAGGCATTTCTGTTTCTTTCCAATAAGCAATATCAACTGAACTGGACTGTTTATTGATAGCTGTCAAGGCTTTACGCTGTAATGATAAAGTGTCTTTGCTAAATTCTAATGCTTGTTTAATCAGCTCTTTAAGATCGCTGTCAGGATCAGCTAATGCAGGATATACTGGAAAAGTGTGTTCATACCAACAGCGTGCCTTCATATTGTCAAAATCGTATCCAAAGCACCAAAGGTGATATTTTTCAGCAGATTTCAATCCTCGATTATAATGAACTCTTACCACCTGAGCTGATTGGGTTTCATCATTAGTGCTAACCATGCCTAGCCAATCGCGGTAAATTAACCCGCCAGGTTGTCCTTTAATCGCAATGGGTGCATTTGTTTTGCTATCAGTTCGATATGGTGATAAAGGATGGCGCCAGTTTTGGTATTGAACACCATAATTTTTAGTTTGATAATGGCTAATAAGCTCAGACGACTCTTCGCCACAAAGATCACAATGGCCTTGTGTTGTATTTTCAAAATCGAGCTCAATGCGACGAGGCATACCCCAAAATGCTTGACAACAATTAGCTTGTTCAGGAAATACACTTAAATTTTTAGGTGGTTCACTGGTTATGGTTTTGTTTAACCATGGGAAGACAGTTTCATCATAGCATTGTGGTTTTTCGTCATCAAGTGGCATCACATTTAACCATAATTTTTTCCATAATGGTGTTGAGGTGTTTAGCTCTGGCATCATTAAAGTAGTAATTGGTCCACCACCTCGCAAACTGACTCGATGCCCTTGTCCACCTGATGGGGCATTAATTTGTAAAGTAAATAATGCCATAACAGCACAATGTGGACAAATAGCGTTAACAAAATCACGCTTTATAAAATGGTCTGTATTTTTCTTTAGTGCATTTTCACCCGGAGCTTCAACCAATAAACTTGAAATCGGTACTTTATTACCATTCAATGGTGTAAAGTCTTGCATAAAGGCTGGTTTAGCTGCACCAAATTGCATTGCTGGTTTAACTTGTTCAAATGCCTCATCGAGTTGCGCTTGAGTTATACCTTCATGCCAATAATCTAACCATTCATCATTATCTTCAGGGGAAAAAGTAGTTTGCAGTAAACCTATAAGGAATTGATAAGCAGCACCTTGAAAATCCGGTCTAAAATAGGCTAAGTCGGCAATGGTTTCGTTAACTAACTGACTAGGTTTAATTTTACTAATATGACCATCAAAATAAACAACAGGAATCCATTCATGGTCTAACAATGATAAAGAAGACAATTTATCCCCCTTTTTTTTAGTTTAAAATAAGCGAAATATACGTTATTTCGCTTATCTGTTTAAGTTTAAATTACTTAAGTCTATATGAAGCCGATTTATTGATTTCAAAACTTAAAATAAACGACCGAATTTCTTGATCATTTATTACATTTTTTAATTCAATAGTCTATCGATTTTTTTGTAATTGCACTTATTTTGTAGTGTATTACATATTGATAATAATTTTTTAAATGATTGATAATGAATTGATGATTAATGTTGAGTATTGTACGCTATTTTTAATAATTATTTTAGTTTAGCTAAAAATTAGCTATTAATGATATAGTAAAAATAAACTTTATTATTAAGAAGAGATGATAGAGATCTTATATGCCACAAAACTTTAAAAATTATAATCAAGATCTATTAAAAAAAGTTGTATTAAAGAAAAATATAACAACAATAGTACAGCTTTCAGTGGCACTCTTGTTTATTCTTAATATTCTTTTTACTTTGCGATTACACCAGAGAACTATTATCTGCCCTAAAATTGAATTTTCATTTTTTGCTGTAGCCATCCTGCTTAGTTTTCTTCTCACTTTTTCTAGAAAAAAAATGTTGAAAAAACCATTTTTAGAACGAATTAAACAGTACCTTGCACGTGCTTTTATGATTTTTTCTTTTAATCTCCTAATTTTTTTAGGTCTACCAATAGATATCATTTATTTCTATCCTACTGAATCCAAAATTTATACCACTGAATATAAAATTACCGCGCCAGGGCCAAGTAGAGGTAAACATGGGCATTGTAAAAATGGTTTAAAGATTCTTGATAAAGATAACAATTATTTCTTTTTTCTATGCATAAATTTAAATGACAAAATAAAATATGGTACTAAAGCTCAAGTAAGAGTCAAAGAAACACCAATAGGCTCATACTTAATTGATTATAAATTATTTGTTACTAGCAAATAATTTACTAATTAATCACATTTGCAATGTCATGCAAACTATTTCAACGCACTTTCTGCCTAGTGTTATTACCTTAAAAACCGATATTATGCAGGACTTTAATTTGACGATTTGAATCACTTAATGTTTATAATACAACATTAAACATTCAGCCCTAGAAACGTTAATACATAATAATGTTACTCACATTGAGAAAGTTATGATTAAGAAGAATAATGATAATTATCCAGCAAATAATGATTTAAATAATAACAATACTGGTACACAATCCGAAATCCCATCGTTACAGAGAAAACGGCCGTTGTTTCTTTCAATCATTGATAAATTAACGCCTTTTTCCATGATTTGGGTTAGTTTGGTGTTGATGTATGGTGTTATCTGTATGTATACAAATAGAATGGGACAAGATGAGTTTTATCGTTTTATCTTTTTCTTACAAAGCCCTATTGTTGTAGTGCTAAACTGTATTGCCTTATTACTCGCTTTATTTCATTCAATAAACTGGTTTAGGTTAATGCCAAAGGTTATTTTTAAGCAAAATATTCATAAAAAGAAACAAGGATATTTACTTATTATTGGCTTATGGGGTGTAACAATTTTACTTTCATATTGCTTACTATTATTGACAATTAAATAAGTGGTATTTGATCAATGAAAAATCAAGAAACTCAACCAATACAGTCTGACTCAAAAGTGGCAAAAGGATTATTTGCTTTTGGTGGACTTTGGGCAGCTATTTTCGCACCAGTGGTATTAATCATTATTGCGTTTATCATTCCTTTTGGTAACGCAATAACGCGTTCATATATTTTAAAGTTAGCCAATACTGAATTAGGAAAATTATTTTTATGCTTAATGATTTCGCTACCAATTTGGTGTGGATTGCAACAGATTCTAAATTTATTACATCAATTTAATATCTATCCAAAGCGAGAAAAACTACTTACGTATGGTTTAGCGTTAGCATGGACAGCTCATGCAATTTATATTTTATTTGTAAGATAAAACTAGAATGATGTTAATTCATTGGCGTTATCGAGTTCACTTGTGATAACGCCATGTTTAATTGATTAATAATAAGTAATCTGCCGAACTATATTAGTTTGTTTGTTTTTTCTATTTTGTTTTGATTGTGTTGCACTCAACCAATCATTTTTCTCATTAAAAGTTAAAAATTCAGTCATATAATGAGTGGTATTTTTTCCAACTATTGAATAAGTCGACTGGATTACATTTAATCGATTTTTATCATCATATTGGTAAGAAAAATCGCTTTCATTTTTAGTTTTATTACTATATTGTGCCGATACTTTTGCTAAATGACTATTTTGATAACCAAATGCATAAATCGAAGCACCTTTTTGCACTGTTCCTACTACTTGGCCATTAGCATCCAACTCTTTTAGCTGCCATTGCACATTTTTATTAATTAAACAATTGTTATTATCAAATTGATAACTATCATTCTCAATAAAGGTAAAATCGGGCGCTTGTTTTATCTGTTCGGAGGCAATAATTCTACCTTGTGTATCGATTTTGAACTGAGTGGTGCTCCTTGTTTTATCCTCAATATCCTCAATCAGATTTTGCCAACCAGATTCGTTTTTTTGTAGATGTTCAGAATAAAGTTTTTCATTGTTGCCGGAATAAAGATCGTAATGACTTTCGGTAATCAAACCATTTGGATCATAATTCAAACTATGTTTGACAATTGAACGTATCGTACCAGTATCTAATGTAATGGTTGAAGTTCTCACTTCTTGCTTAATTCCTTTAGCTGTTGAATCAATAAAGTCTAATATTTTAAAAATATAGTTATTTGCCTCAACTTTATTTTGTTCGGGATTATCTGAACACGTCAATGCCATTGCATTTATTGAGATAAATGATAAACATGAAGCGGTTAAAAAACGGAATATATTTTTTTGCATAATGAACCTGTTAACTCGTTTACTAAACTAAATATTTAATAGTGGCTTATAGCTAAGCCACAAAGTTGTACATTTATTTTTTTCGCATTAATAATGCGTCTTCCCAATTAACCTTTTGTTCTTGTTTATGCTCTTGCTGAGCTTGTTGTTTTTCATCAGACTGTTCATCTTTTTCTACATTTTCAGGTGATCCTACTTTTTGAGCTTTTCCGATAATATCAGCATGAATTAACGTTTTAGTCGCTTTTCTCGGTGGTTTATCTAAAAATGATAGTAAAACTTTGGTGTACTCTGATTCCGGCGTATAAAACACTTTTTCTCGTGAACCTTGTTCAACAATTTTACCGTCTTTCATAACTACAATCTGATGACATATTGAATAGACTAAGGCAAGATCATGGCTAATAAACAGATAGCTAAGATGATGTTTCTCTTGCAATGATTTAAGTAAATTAATTATCTGCTTTTGAATTGTATGATCTAAAGATGACGTTGGCTCATCTAAAATTAATAGTTCCGGCCGCAATATTAAAGCTCTAGCAATCGCTATTCTTTGCCGTTGTCCACCAGAAAACTCATTTGGATAACGAAAACGCATTTCAGGATCCAAACCAACCTCTAGCATAATATCAATTACCGCTTGTTCTCGCTCTGTTTTAGTCAATTTTTTGTGCGTCATTAGACCTTCACTGATGATCTGCTCAACATTAAAGCGAGGATTAAGTGATGAAAATGGATCTTGAAATACAACCTGAATTCGGCTACGGAATGGTAATAACTTCTTACCAGATAAATTCTGGATAGGATGGCTATCAAATAGGATATCGCCTTTAGATTTTATTAAACGTAAAATAGCTAGTGCAGTGGTACTTTTACCTGAGCCAGACTCCCCAACAATACCAACTGTCTCACCTTGATGTACCGCAAAACCAATATTATCAACAATTTTTTTCTTTTTGCTGCTAAATAATCGTTTTTGAGTGACGACCTCAACATTAAGATGATTCACATTCAGCAATATACCGGGAATATCAGGTAAAGGAACCGGTTCACCACTAGGCTGAGAATTTAATAATGTTTGAGTATATTCTTGTTGTGGACGCAAAAAGATACGTTGTTTATTATTGAACTCAACAATTTGGCCATCTTGCATTACCGCTACTTTATCTGCTAATTTTTTTACTATGCCCAAATTATGTGAAATAAATAACATGCTCATATTAAGCTCTTTTTTGAGCTCTTTGAGTAGTTCAATAATTTGTCCCTGAACAGAAACATCTAAAGCAGTAGTTGGTTCATCAGCAATTAATAATTTTGGATGAGTTAAAATGGCCATGGCAATCATTACACGTTGCCTTTCACCGCCAGATAACTGATGAGGATAAGAAGCCAGTTTGCTTTTAGGATCTTTAATACCAACCCGATCGAGATATTGTAAGATTTCACCTCGAGCCACATTACGTCGCATACCTCGATGTAAAGATAAGACTTCATAAAGTTGTTTTTCAACGGTATGCAATGGATTAAGTGATACCATTGGCTCTTGAAATATCATACTAATTTTATTACCGCGAATTTTACGCAATTCTTTTTCAGAGGCATGTAATAATGATTTATCTTCAAAAATAATATCTCCTGAAGGATAAATCACTCGCTCTTTTGATAACAGCCTCAATATTGACAGTGCTGTTACACTTTTACCAGAGCCTGACTCACCGACTAATGCCACTGTTTCTTGTTCATTAATATCAAAACTAATAGCGTCAACAACTTGATTTTGTGAATGCAGGCCAGTTTTAAAGGCAATACTTAAATCAATGATAGATAATAAAGGAGAACTCATTTATATACTCCTTTGTTTGGATCAAATGCATCTCTAATTGCTTCACCAATAAAAATTAATAGTGACAATAAGATGGAAATAACTAAAAAAGAACTAATTCCTAGCCAAGGCGCTTGCAAATTATTTTTTCCTTGGAGTAATAATCGCCCTAAAGATGGTGAATCAATTGGTAAACCAAAGCCGAGAAAATCAAGTGCCGTTAGTGTTGAAATTGAACCACAAAGGATAAATGGTAAAAATGTTAATGTTGCCACCATTGCATTTGGTAACATATGACGTAACATAATTTTACTATCGCTTACTCCCATAGCTTTAGCGGCTCGAATATAATCGAAATTACGGGTTCGGAAGAATTCTGCTCGAACAACACCAACCAACGCCATCCAGCCAAATAACACCGTAATACCTAATAACCACCAGAAATTAAGCGGTAAGATACTGGCAAGCAGAATTATCACAAATAGCTCAGGTAAACCACTCCAAATCTCAATAAATCGTTGTCCTAATAGATCAACTTTTCCGCCATAATAACCTTGAATTGCGCCAATTAGCGCACCGATAATGGAGGTGAAAAAGGTAAGAAACAAGGCAAAAAACATTGATACTCTAAAACCATAAGCAATGTTTGCTAAAACATCAAATCCAGCATCGGTGGTGCCAAGCAGATGGTTTTTTGATGGTGGTGTAGGGAACGTACTGGTTGTGTCATGAATCACAGTATTATGAGTATAACGAAATGGAGGCCAAAGTATCCAACCATCAGACTCAATCTTATTTTGTACCGCCGGATCTAAATAATTAGTTTGTGTTTGAAATTGTCCACCAAATTCAGTTTCCGGATAAAAATAGAATATTGGCGAATAATAGTTATTTTGATACTTGATAAATATCGGTCGATCATTAAATATAAAATCGGAAAATAGGCTGATTATAAATAATATTGAAAATAACCATAATGAATAATACCCACGTCGATTGGATTTAAATCGTTGCCAACGTAGCTGATTAATTGAATAGTGCGTAGTCATCAGTTGCGAGCCTCAAAGTCAATACGTGGATCGATTATCATATAAGATAAATCTGATAAGAGTTTGGTAATAAGCCCAATCAATGTAAATATATACAATGAACCAAAAATAACCGGGTAATCGCGCTGAATAATTGCTTCATAACCGAGAAGCCCCAATCCATTAAGCGAAAAAATAGCTTCAATCAATACTGAACCGGTAAATAAAATTCCAACAAATGCTGCAGGAAAACCCGATACAATAAGCAAGGTTGCATTACGAAAAACATGCTTATACAGAATTTGCCTTTCACTTAACCCTTTCGCTCTAGCAGTAACAACATATTGCTTACGAATCTCATCTAAGAATGAGTTTTTGGTTAACATGGTTAGTGTGGCAAAACCACTTACTACCATGGCAATAATCGGTAAGCAAATGTGCCATGCATAATCTTTTACTTTGCCCCAAAAATCTAATTGTTCAAAATTATTAGAAATCAAACCGCGCAGCGGGAAAATATCCCAATAACTGCCACCTGCAAACAAAACAATTAATAATACGGCTAATAAAAAAGCAGGTATTGCATAACCAATGATAATTAACGTACTTGACCAAAAATCAAATCTTGAACCATCTTTAACCGCTTTACGAATTCCTAATGGGATTGAGATTAAATAAATGATTAATGTACTCCATAATCCCAATGAAATAGAAACAGGTAAACTTTTGGTAATTAAACTTAATACTGATTCACTTTTAAAGAAACTGTTACCAAAATCAAACTGGATATATTGTTTTAACGTAATGATATAGCGTTCCCAAATTGGTTTATCAAACCCATACTGCTTTTCAATCATTGCCACTATTTCAGGATCTAAACCTCGAGCACCACGATAATTTGATTTATTTTTTGGTTCGGTTAACTTTACCGGAATATTTTCACTGCCAGGCAGCAATACTTGCCCAGCTTGAGGTCCATTCTCCATCATAGCTAAAGCTTGATCAACGGGGCCACCTGGTGCAATTTGCACAATAAAAAAATTGATAGTCAAAATGATTAGTAGGGTTGGTATAATTAGCAATAATCGACGGATAAAATAATTCAACATATTAGTGTACTCTATTCTTTGTCAAACTAGCTGCTTTGTCTGCATCATACCACCAACTATCAATACCTATTGCATAAGTTGGCTGTATGGCTGGTTGCCCAAACTTGTTCCAATATGCATAATAAGTTTTGCTGTTATACCACATTGGAATCATCGGATATTCTTGAGTTAAAATACGATCAAGCGCTCGACCCAGTGAAATTAACTCACTTTGATTACCTACATTTTTAATTATTTCAGCAATAATCGAATCAATTGCCTGATTATGTAAGCCGGAACCATTATATGTAGAGTTTAAATATTCACTTCCCCAAAAAAGTACTAAATTTGAAGATGGATAGTCTATTGCACTATAATTACGTGGCATCATGTCATAATCACGCTCACGCATTCTGCGCGTCAATTGGGCATAATCTAATGAAGTTATTTTCATTGTAATCCCTAAACGGGCTAAATTTTGCTGAAATGGAATTGCATATTTGACGTCCGCACCCGTATAAGTTAATAGCTCGAATTCAAAAGGTTGCTCGGTTTTAGCATTAATTAACTTACCATCTTTAATAATCCAACCCGCTTCTTCTAACAATTTAGCGGCGGTTAATAAGTTATTGCGGTTAAAACCTTGTCCATCACTTTTCGCAATAGTATAGGCATCATCAAAGGCTTGCTCGGGAATAATATCCTTATATGGTGTTAACCATTTAAGTTCTTGTTCACTAGGTTTACCTTTTGCAGCATAAATAGTATTTTCAAAAAAGCTAAACGGTCTTTTATAACTATCATAATAAAAAGCGTGATTAAGCCATTCAAAATCGAAAGCTAAGGTTATTGCTTGGCGAACTTTAACATCTTTAAAAAGATCTTTCTGCAAATTAAACGCTAACCATCTAGTATCTACTGCAGTTTCGACGTTTTTTTCTTGCTTTATGATATCTTTTGAATCAAAGTATTTTCCTTGATATTGAGTAAACCAGTTTTTAGGTTGCCCTTCACCTCGAAAATCGTATTCCCCAGCTTTAAATGCCTCTAGAGCAATACTATCATCCATATAATAATCAATACGCTTTTCATCAAAATTATCTAAACCTTTATTAACAGGTAAATCTTTTGCCCAATAGTCAGGATTACGCTTATAAACCACATACTGTCCCATTTTATAATCACTAATATAATAAGGACCGCTGCCAATAGGAGGGTTGCTTAACGGCTCGGAAAAATCACGATCTTGCCAAAAATGTTTAGGTAAAACATGCATACTACCAACAAAAGAAAGTAATTTTTCACGATCGCTTTCTGGTAATTCAACACGGACTCGATAATCATCTATCACTTTAACATTTACCCCTTTGTTATAAACTCGATATTGTGAAACACCTTCGGTCATAAATTTATGAAAAGTAAATTCCACGTCATATGCCGTTATTGGCTTACCATCCTGAAAACGTGCATTAGGATTAATCGAGACTTCTGCCCAACGATAACTATCAGAATAAGTAATTGAAGTGGCTATCAGTGGATAAAAGCTGGAAATATCATCGGCTGTTGAGGTAAAAAGAGAATCATATAACTCACCAGAATAATGTTCAGGTGCGCCACGACTAGCATAACGGTTAAAATTATCAAAGGTACCTATTTCATGTAGTTTGATAATCCCACCTTTAGGGGCATTGGGATTCACATATTCTAGATGGTCAAAATTTTCAGGATATTTCGGATCACCCAATAACGAAAAAATGGTTTTATGGTAAATATGCTCGGTAGGTTGACTCGGTTCAATGTCGTCAATCGGCTGGGGGACAATAGTCTCAATTGATGAGTTAGCTTCTAGCGTTGTATCTGACAGCAAAGTGATATTTGGTTCTTCTTCGGCATAGATAGTCATTGAACAAAATAATAATCCACTCAAACAGCTTGAGATGAATAACTTTTTGATATTTTTTTTTCTTTGACTAATCATCCTAATTTAGTTCCTGTTTTATCAACAATTTATCAAAATAAGATTTTACCCTATTGAGTATTAAAAATTTCAAACAATTTAGAATACGCTAAATAACATAGTAAGTTAACTATTTTGCCAAACTTCCAGCGAATGAGCAAAACCTTATTAATAAACTTAATAATAAACGGCGATTATAACATTAATTGTTATCAATATTTGTTTAAGATTTATTCTTTTATAGAAAATAAATTTTTAACTAGATAAGAATAAATCGTCATGATTCATAATAAAAAAATTTTGAGGAACGGGGTTTTTTAGTATAAAAATTTAGCAATTTAATCGATATTATTTTATTATTTTAGAATCATTAATGATACTGAGCTAAATAATCCAACCAGTTAATCATCTAAAATAAGGATATCCGTTTTAATGCTTGAATCATTCTACAAATATTGGGGAAAATGCCAACAAGGCGATCAGTCAGATAATTATCACCTTTTAGCCTACCACAATTTAGATGTTGCAGCTTGTGGATATCATATAGTAAAAAACAATTATTTTAATTCTGCAGAGCTATTTGAACAGATTGGTTTTTCATCAGATGAGACTGAAACAGCAGCCCTTTGGTTCGCCTATTTTCTAGCTTGGCATGATATTGGCAAATTCGCTAATGGATTTCAGCAATTATTCAAACACAATAATCCCAATCTCGTCGCCCCAGATCCAGCCAAAAGTTATTTAACTCGACATGATTCTCTTGGACACTGGTTATGGAAGAATTATTTAATGCAAGAATCAGAAATCCAATTAGAACATTACAATTATAATATTGACCAAATATATAATATCTGGTTATTAATCATGACCGGCCACCATGGCAAGCCGCCAATCTTAGATGCCAAAGGCAACTTAGCATTTAATTCACAAGATAAACAAGCATCTTTAGATTATATTAAAGCAATTAATAAGTTGTTTATCGTAGATAATCGGTTAGCTGGCTACCACACTAGTTTTTTTGATAAAAAATTTCGCAAAATTCTCAGCAAATTGAGCTGGTTAATCGCAGCCATAACCGTTATTAGCGATTGGTTAGGTTCCAATGAGCAATTTTTCCCTTTTTGTTCAAAATCAATGGAGTTATCAGAGTATTGGGCAAACTATGCACTCGCTAATGCTGAAAAAGCCGTAGCAACTTTACCTAAAAGATCCTCCATTACTCCTTTTAATGGTATTAAAAACCTGTTTCCATTTATAGAAAAACCGACACCACTACAACAACAAGCACTATCCTGCCAATTAACCAATATTGGACCTGAATTATTTATTATGGAGGATGTCACCGGTGCCGGTAAAACCGAAGCATCCATGATTTTGGCACATCGATTAATGGCTGCCGGGAAAGCACACGGTATTTACATCGGTATGCCTACTCAAGCAACCGCTAATGGTATCTATCAACGAACGGCAGAGGTCTACGGCCAATTGTATCAAGCCGACAGCCATCCATCACTGGTTTTGGCTCATGGTGCAAGTTACATGAATCCGACTTTTACTCAAACAATAATTAATTTAGATAATATTAGTCAGCAAAAATATCTCAACAATGATAATTCAGCCAGTAGCGAGTGCAATGAATGGTTTGTCGATACTCGTAAAAAGTCATTACTGGCGGAAGTTGGGGTTGGTACGTTGGATCAAGCTTTGATGGCTGTAATGCCATTTAAACATCAATCTTTGCGATTATTAGGGTTGCGTCATAAATTACTTATTTTAGATGAAGTTCATGCTTATGATAGTTATATGGTAAAACTATTAGAATCATTATTGCATTATCATGCATCGCAAGGTGGCAGTGCAATTATTCTTACTGCGACTTTACCATTTTTTCTGCGCGAAAAATTGCTTAACGCCTTCTATAGTGGATTAACATCAACACCATCATCTTTAACAGTTAATACAGATTTACCTTTTCCTTTATTTACTCAACTAAATCAAAAAAGCTTAGTCGAACAAGCAATAGAAACAAGAGATGAAGTAAAGCGACAAGTTAAGATTGACTGGATTGATAATATCAATTCCGGTATCGAAAAAATAAAGAGTACAATTGAGCAAGGAAAAATTATTTGTTGGATAAAAAATAGTGTGGCTGATGCCATTAGTTTATATCAACAAATACAACAAAATTTGCATCTTGATAGTAAGCAAATTTTGCTATTTCATAGTCGTTTTGCTTATTGTGACCGTTTGGCTATCGAGCAAAAAACTATCGAATGGGCGGGGAAAACTTCAAATCATACAATTCGTACAGGTAAGGTTATTATTGCTACTCAAGTCATTGAGCAATCATTAGATCTTGATTTTGACGAAATGATTAGTGACATTGCACCTATTGATCTATTGATTCAACGTGCAGGACGTTTACAAAGGCATGTACGCGATAAACAAGGCAATATCAAACCATCTACAGAGCAAAATCGTCCCATTGATGATCGTAACAAACCAATATTGACCGTTTTTGCACCAACGTGGGATGATGATCCAAGCGAAGATTGGCTAGATAATCCAGAATTTCGCAATACTAAATATGTTTACGCTAATCATGCCTATTTATGGTTTACCCAACGAGTTTTACGTGAAAGAGGTGTTATAACAATGCCTGAAGATGCGAGACTACTTATAGAAGCTGTTTATCGCCATGATCTTGAACCACCAGAAGGTTTACAAGAAGCTTTTTATCAAGCACTAGGACAACAACTTGGCCAAAGCTCACAAGCTAAAAGTATCACATTAAATTTTAATAAATGCTATAGCCGTGAACAATTCAATGGTGAATGGGATAAGGAAATTGAAGTTTCTACCCGTTTATCAAAGGATAATGTTGATCTTTATTTAGCATATCAACATGAAGATAAAATTCTGCCTTACTCAAGTAGTAGTGAGTATGCTTGGGAACAAAGTCATCTTACAATTAGTGCATCTAAATGGGCTAGGGTTAAAAATGACATTCCACAACTTGATCAACAACATCTAGAAAAATTAAGACAACAAATACATAGATCTAATGCAATAATTGTTTTAATTAAGTTAGAAAAAGAATCTTCCTTTTATACTAAAGAATTAGGTTTTTATCTTAATTAATTTAATCCACATTTAAAAAGTAATAATTCTATCTTCTAATAAATTGATTAAAATTTAAACCAATAAAATTGGTGAAAAATGACGACTGTATATTTCAATTATAAAACAATTAGTTATAATTAGAGTGTTCCCTATACACATAGGGATAAACCGAGCAAAAAAGGAAAAATCGGGAATGGCTCAAAGTGTTCCCTATACACATAGGGATAAACCGCTAAATTTATTGAAATTTTAGACGGTGATATTGTGTTCCCTATACACATAGGGATAAACCGGTTGGGCTTCTTTTGTCGCTGATAATTTACCAGTGTTCCCTATACACATAGGGATAAACCGCAAATACCAACCTCAATTATACCCCCTCGTCAGTGTTCCCTATACACATAGGGATAAACCAAGGTTTTAATTTAGTAAATGGTAAGGCAGTTAGTAGATAGGCTACACTAATTCGTACAACTTTTTAAAGGATAAGATAAACTACCCTAAAAAAAGAAAATACGATGAAAATAAAACGACGAGGGAGACCAACCTATACTGATGATTTTAAACAGCAGATGGTAACGCTTTATCAACTTGGTAAAACACGCAGTAAATTAGTTTTACAGTATCAGTTAATGCTATCAGCATTAGATAGAGGGATAACAAAATACTCCACAACAGATTCATTCAAGTTAAAGATAATCGAAGCATTGAAGATAATGAGTTACTAGCCCTACACAAAGAGAATAAACGGTTATTGATGGTAAACGATATCCTAAAGCAAACTAAACTAATTTAGCATAATAGGGATTACTCAATGTTGCATTGGGTAATGACTTTGGTAGAACTTCTATTTTTGCCTACAAAAACAACCTGTAAGGAAAGTAGCCAGAAAAAGTCCAATGATTGACATTAAGTGATGTCATAGTTTTTTCATAAAATCTATACCAATTCTTAAACTATTCTTCAACTTTAATGGTATAAGTTTTATTAAATTTATTTCCCCGACATGACATTGTACCGTAAGTGATTCCTGAGAGTTTTATTGTGATTGCTCCTGCAACTTTAGGTGTTCCCTTTATTTTAAGATCATTAAAGGAAACATGGGTACCAAAATCAGTTGGAGATAATTCAAGTCCAGAGTTTTCAGGTTCTATTTTATAGTGAAAAAGGTGTTGAATAACACGAAGGTTAATATCAACTACAGCATTATAGGGCACACCCAATGTGGCATTAGGTAAAGATTCCGGTAGGACTTCAACTTTTTCTGTACAAAAACAACCTGTAAGGAAAGTAGCCAGAAAAAGTCCAATGATTAACATTAAGTGATATCGTAATTTTTTCATATAGTTTATTTAGCTTAATTAAATTTGCTGTTAATAAGTATTTTTCATTCACTTCCTTATTTGTTTCAATGCCATTTAATTTTCAATTCTTGATATATCGATCTAAATTTCAGTTCAAAAAAAACACTTAAAATCATTATTTACACCTGAATGATTATCTTTTCTTTTTAGCTTTTAACTGTAAATATTTTAACTATTTTGTTGGACTAAATACAAAATATTGAGTATTGCAGTTTTGGCTTGATGACTGTTTTTCCAACAAGTTGAGCCAGTTAATAATGCGCCTTTATTAAGAATTTCATCTAACGAGGCATTGCGTAATTTATCAAAAGAATCAAGTTGCATCTCTTCAAGTCTTTCAATAATTTTAGTGCCAACAAATTTTAATTCTAATAATTGTTGGCGTTCGGTTTCTGAAAAAGCCATATCTTTCCTATTAAGTTATACAGTTATATTAATTTACTTTTAAACTAGGTTGTTTAGTTTTTTCCATTTCCTGATTTTAGTTCTAAAGGATTTAAATGGTGCAACTGAATTAATGTGGATAAATCGTGCTACAGGCCACGCTGAAGGATAAGGCTTTGTCCAATTACGAGCATCTTTAGTAAAGAGCGTATTATCATCTAATGACTCAATCCAACTATTCCAAATAGACAATTTTTGCTTAAATAATTGGATCAGTTCTTGTAATGAATCATCTTGATAAATCTTATAAAAATGTTGGTATAATTCACGTAACTGATTCCATTTGTATCCTTCCGCTGGCAATATAGGCGTTTGCCCAGCAAGTTCGGCATCATCCCAAGATTTTACAAGATCTAACCATCCTAATTGATAAGCTATCATTTGGGCGGGTGTTCGATCAACACCTTCAATCAGCTTATCTTTTTCCGCTTCGGTTAATCCACTGAATTCATCAATAAATAGCTTAGCTGTTTTATTAATTTCATCTAATAGTTGTTGTTTATTGGTGTAATTCATATCTGATTACCTTTCATCTTTATATCATTTTAATCAATCATATCAATACTATAGTTTTGGGTCAAAAGACATATTTAATTTGCACCAATTTAGCCCATCCGATCAAATAAAGTGCGTTATCTATTTTTATTCATATTGTTTATAAGCTAAAAATACCAATAGTCAGCCTACACCATAAACGTCTATTGCTACTATAAAATATTGTATCTATAAGTTTATTAAATAAAAAACACAGTTCATCATCTATTTGGCATAACTTTTGCATTACCTTAAATAACAATGAATCACCACCAATTGTATGTTTAAAGAGGTATTACTATGTCAATAATGAGCAAATTAAATACATCCATTAAGTTAACTTGTTTAGCAGTTGGTTTATTCACAACTAATCTAATCTATGCGGCTGAAAATACCATTAAAATTGGTGTACTACATTCCCTTTCTGGTTCGATGGCAATTTCAGAAAGTACCTTGAAAGATACACTTTTAATGCTTGTAGATGAACAAAATAAAAAAGGTGGTGTGTTAGGTAAACAAATAGAAGCTGTGGTCGTCGATCCAGCATCAAATTGGAGTCTTTTTTCAGAAAAAGCACGAGAACTACTAGCAAGAGATAAAGTCTCAGCAGTATTTGGCTGTTGGACATCGGTATCAAGAAAATCGGTTTTACCTATCTTTGAGGAACTTAATGGCATTCTCTTCTACCCGGTACAATATGAAGGAGAAGAATCCTCAAAAAATATCTTCTATACCGGCGCAGCACCAAATCAACAAGCCATTCCTGCTGTAGATTATTTGAAAAAAGAATTTAATATTGAACGTTGGGTTTTAGTCGGTACTGATTATGTTTATCCTAGAACTACTAACAAAATTTTAGAAACCTATCTTAAAGACCATTATGGTGTGAAAGATAGTGACATAATGATTAACTACACACCATTTAGTCATTCTGATTGGCAATCTATTATTGCTGATATCAAAAAATTTGGCGCAACAGGTAAAAAGACAGCCGTGATATCAACCATCAATGGTGACGCCAATGTTCCTTTTTATAAAGAATTATCTAACCAAGGTATTACAGCAAACCAATTACCGGTCATTGCTTTTTCTGTAGGTGAGGAAGAATTATCAGGTATTGATACGGCCCCATTAGTCGGTCATTTAGCAGCATGGAATTATTTCCAATCTCTTGATACTGACTTAAACAGTGAATTTATAGATAACTGGCACAACTTTACTAAAAGTGATAAACGGGTAACAAATGACCCAATGGAAGCCACATATATTGGATTTAATATGTGGGTAAAAGCGGTAGAAAAAGCAGGTACCGATGATCCAACCGCAGTTCAAAATGCATTAATAGGTGTAACAGTACCTAATTTATCTGGTAGTTATGCAGTAATGATGCCAAACCATCATATTACTAAACCTATTATGATTGGAGAAATTCAAAACGATGGTCAATTTGAAGTGGTTTATGAGCCAGCGGGTACTATTGTTGGTGATGAATGGTCAGATTATTTACCTAGCTCTAAATCAATGATTGCAGATTGGCGAGCGCCATTAGCATGCGGTAAATATGATGTGAGTAAAAAAGTTTGCCTAAAAGATTAATCGGGGAGTTATATCTCACCATATCTCTGCAATAAAAATGCAAATGCAAAACCGATCATTGGTTAATTAATATGACGAGCAGAAGCATAGGAATGAATAATGAAAAAAATGATATTGATTTGTCTGTTATGGATGATCACCAATCTAGCAACAGCAGTACTACCAGAACATTTTGAACAAAGACTAGCCAAAGGTTCGCTAACTGAAAAACAACGATTAATCAGTGAAATGATTAAAGAAAATGATGCAACAATACAGCCTCTTTTTAATGCATTAGTTGAAGGTAACTTATACTGGCTGCAGACCAATAGTACACTAGCTATAAAAAAGGATAATCAATTTGTTAATTGGAATAACAAGCAAGTACTGGATGTGCCTAAAAATAAGTTTAAACGTATTGCTATAAACAATAATATTCGCCAATTAGTTGCCGAACATCAACTTCAAATGAAGCTAAGTAGTAATACTATTCCAACAAGACGTATTGCAGCAAAAGAGCTTTTTGGACATATTCAATCACCATCACAAATGAATTTCATTGTTGAGCGGTTAGCACAAGAACAAGATAGTGAAGTTAAACAGCGATTACTTGAAGCATTATCATTCGCAAAGCTGACTAATTGCGATGAAAATGAATGTTTGGTTCTGTTGACACAACTTAGTCAAGTGACTAACCCTATTTTTGTTCAGAAACTACAACAATTGACTGCAACTAATGATTCACAAATCGTCAAAGATACGGCACAAAAACTACTTGATAAATTAACCCAAAAAAAAGCGATGTATGAAAAAACTGAACAAGTCTATTTTGGTATTAGTTTAGGTGCAGTACTTGTACTTGCTGCCATTGGACTCGCTATTACCTTTGGGGTTATGGGCGTGATTAATATGGCGCATGGTGAATTAATTATGATTGGTGCATATACCACATACGTGATGCAACAACTATTGCCTAACTATCCAGGCATAGCGTTAATTCTCTCTATCCCTGCTGCATTTTTGGTATGCGGTGCGGTAGGAATGTTAATAGAAATAAGCGTGATTAGATATCTATATGGTAGACCTCTCGAAACCTTATTAGCTACTTTTGGTATCAGTCTATTATTACAACAGTTATTCAGAACAATATTTTCACCGTTAAATAAAGCAATCATCACGCCGAGCTGGATGCAAGGTTCAATTCAGATCAATGACTTTTTATCGCTCACGATTAATCGGCTATATGTTATTGGTTTTAGCTTAACCATTTTCATTATTTTGTTATTGATTATGAAAAAAACAGCTTTAGGACTTAATGTCAGAGCTATTTCGATGAATCCATTAATGGCAAGATGTTTAGGCGTTAAAGCCAGCTGGGTAAATGCGCTAACCTTTGGCCTTGGTTCCGGTATAGCCGGTCTGGCTGGTGTAGCCCTTTCACAAATCACCAATGTTGGCCCAAATCTTGGTCAAAATTATATCATTGATTCATTCATGGTAGTGGTATTTGGTGGTGTTGGTAATTTATGGGGAGCATTAATTGCTGGCTTAATTTTAGGGTTGGCCAATAAATTTTTAGAGCCAATTACTGGAGCCATGTTAGCTAAAATTGTGGTGCTTATTAGTTTAGTACTATTTATTCAAAAACGACCTCGAGGTCTTTTTCCACAACGCGGTCGAGCTGTAGAGGGATAAATATGTTAACAAAATATTTTAAACAAGATAATGGCGCTTATGTTCTATTTTGTCTAACTTTATTAGTCAGTTATTTAGTAATAGCTAATCTCTTTTTCCCAACTAATAGCCTATTTTATGTTGGTAATCAGACTATTATTTTAGTCAGTAAATATCTATGTTATGCCTTGCTTGCACTATCAGTTGATTTAGTTTGGGGATATTTAGGCATTTTAAGTTTAGGTCACGGTGCTTTTTTTGCACTCGGTGGCTATATGATGGGAATGTATTTGTCTGTACAGGGAGAAAATGGTTCGACCATTCTGCCTGAATTTGCTTCATTTATTAATTGGCAAAGTTTACCTTGGTATTGGCAAGGCTCAGATAATTTTTTAATTACTTTGCTATTAATTATGCTAATACCTGGATTATTAGCTTTTATATTCGGTTATATGACTTTTCGTTCCCGTGTTTCTGGAGTTTACCTTTCAATTATTACACAAGCACTCACCTTTGCATTAATGCTAGCTTTTCAACGCAATGAGATGGGATTTGGTGGCGATAATGGCCTGACTAACTTTAAATATTTATTAGGTTTTTCAATCACCAGTAATGGAATGCGGATAACATTATTACTTATTACCTTAATGGCTGTCATTATTAGTTATCTGATATGTTATCAATTAATTAAAAGTAAATTGGGTAAAGTGATTATTGCTATTCGAGATGCCGAACCACGCATTAGGTTTGTTGGGTATCGAGTTGAAAATATAAAATTAGCTGTTTTTACTTTTTCAGCCATATTAGCTGGTATTGCCGGAGCGTTATATGTGCCACAAGTAGGAATTATCACACCCATTGAATTTTTACCTCTAAATTCAATCGAAATTGTCGTTTGGGTTGCTGTCGGTGGCCGAGCGACTTTATATGGTGCCATTGTTGGTGCATTTTTAGTTAATTATTGCAAATCACTTTTCACCGTATGGTTCCCTGACCAATGGTTATTTGCTTTAGGCCTTCTGTTTGTATTAGTTACTTTATTTCTTCCAAAAGGTATTGTTGGTTTAATCAATCTAATTATATCTAAAAAATACAAACTAAAACTATTGGAGGCAAATATATGAATAAAAAAAGTTTAAATAAAAAATTAAAATCAACCTCTTCTTTGCTTAAAGATTTTGAAGCACTACCACAACCGGATTTGGATACCAGTAAAGGTATTATTCTTTACTTGGAAGGCATTAATGTTAGTTTTGATAACTTTAAAGCGATTAATGATTTAAATCTTTATATTAAACAAGGTGAATTACGCTGTATTATTGGTCCTAATGGCGCCGGTAAAACGACGATGATGGATGTAATCACTGGTAAAACAAAACCACAAGTAGGTACAGCATGGTTTGGTCAAAAACTCAATTTATTAACTATGGATGAACCACAAATTGCCCAAGCCGGCATCGGTCGCAAATTTCAAAAACCAACTGTATTCGAAGCCCTAACTGTTAATGACAATTTAATGCTAGCAAATGCTGGGAAAAAAACAGTTTGGCATACTCTTCGCCATCGAGTTAACAAGATTGAACAAGAACAAATAGATGAGATACTTCTACTAATTGGTTTAATGAACATGCGTCATGAATATGCAGCTATTTTATCTCATGGACAAAAACAGTGGTTGGAATTAGGGATGTTATTAATGCAAAAACCTCAACTACTATTAGTTGATGAACCTGTTGCCGGGATGACAACTCAAGAAATGGATAAAACCGCAGAATTATTAAACTCGTTAGCGGGCAAACATACGTTAATTGTTGTTGAACATGATATGGATTTCGTCAGACAAATTGCCAAAACTGTTTCAGTATTGCATCAAGGTTCAATATTGGCGGAAGGAAATATGGAACAAGTACAAAATAATCCTAAAGTAATTGAAGTCTATTTAGGACAATCTACTACTGGGAGGAACGTTAATGTTGCTTAAATTATCTAATATCAATCAATTTTATGGACAAACACACATTTTATGGGATATCGATCTGTGTTTAGCCAAAGGTAAATGTACATGCCTAATGGGACGTAATGGCGTTGGCAAAACTACTCTAGTACAGTCTATTATGGGAAATTTAAAAATCAAAAAAGGCAATATACAATTTAATGATACCGATATTACCTATAAATCTATCGAAACCCGTGCCTATATGGGAATAGGTTACGTTCCACAGGGTAGACAAATCTTTTCTCAACTAACTGTTGAAGAAAACCTACGGGTAGGTTTAGCTGCTAAAAGATCCCGCTCGGCAAAAATACCTGATTTAGTTTATTCGTTATTCCCGGTATTAAAAGAGATGAAAAATCGTTGTGGCGGCGATCTATCTGGGGGACAGCAACAACAATTAGCAATTGGAAGAGCTTTAGTTATCGAACCATCATTATTAATTTTAGATGAGCCAACTGAAGGTATTCAGCCCAATATTGTACATGATATAGGCGCTATCATTAATCGACTCAATCATGAATTAGGTTTAACTGTATTATTAGTTGAACAAAAATTACCTTTTATTCAGATGGTTGCTGATGATTTTTATTTACTTGACCGAGGACGAAATATTGCTAATGGAGCCTTACAACAACTAACACCAGATTTAATTAAAAATTATTTAACGGTATGATTCAAAATAATACAGCTCAAAACAATGCTAATGGCTGGTTAGGTAAACTATCACTATCTTTTGCGAACCGTTTTGTAAATGGTGGACTACAGCGAACTGAGTTAGTTGATCGTCAACAACAAGGACCTTTAACTGTACAACGGCCATTTTATCCAGAAGGAAAACCTTGCCATATATATTTACTCCATCCTCCGGGGGGAATTGTGGGGGGCGATAAACTTGAGCTAGATATTTTTTTAGATCACGATAGCCATCTATTAATGACTATGCCCGGAGCAAGTAAATTTTATCGCAGTCAAGGCAATATTGCACAGCTAAAACAAAAGTTTACTTTAGCGCCAAATAGTATTATTGAATGGTTACCCCAAGAAAATATTTTTTTTAATGGTACTAATGCTAATTTAACGACTGAATTTAATTTAACATTAAATAGCCGATTGCTTGGGTGGGAAACATTGTGCTTTGGTCGACCAGTTATGCAAGAAAAGTTTGGACAAGGCAATATCAAAAGCCGTTTAACAATTAATTTACCGGATGAATTAGGTCTTGATGAGCACTTAAAAATTATTGATGGTAATTGTGCTCCTATAGGTAATTACACATATAGTGCAACTTTATTTGCCTATCCGATTAATCTAGCCATTTTACAACAAGTGCAAAAAAGACTTGAAAATAGTAAGGTTCCAATCGGTGCAACTACTCTAGGGCAATTATTGACCGTTCGTTTACTAGCAAATGATAACCAAATTTGCCAACAATATTTACATCAATTATGGACATTATTGCGTCCGTTAATTATCAATTTACCCACATGTCCACCTCGAATTTGGGCAACCTAGCTTAATTATTATAAATGCGATGAGAAAATAACGATGAAACTAACTCCGAGAGAAAAAGATAAATTATTACTGTTTACAGCAGCATTGGTTGCCGAAAGGCGAAAAGCACGAGGGGTAAAATTAAATTATCCTGAATCAATAGCACTAATTAGTGCCGCAATTTTAGAAGGCGCTAGAGATGGTTTAACCGTTACTGAATTAATGAATTTGGGGCGAAAAGTCTTAACGCGTAACGACGTAATGGAGGGAATTGCCGATATGATCCAAGATGTTCAGGTTGAAGCAACATTTCCTGATGGGACTAAATTAGTTACTGTTCATAATCCTATTATTTAAAAGGTAAATTATATGATTCCAGGCCAAGTGATTGTACAAGCGGGTAATATTGAATTAAACAAAAATCGCAAAACCATTCAAATAACAGTTGCTAATCATAGTGATAGACCTATTCAAATAGGCTCTCATTATCATTTTTTCGAGGTTAATCCAGCCTTAAAATTTGAGCGTGCCAAAAGTTATGGATATCGCTTAGATATTGCAGCCGGTACTGCTGTAAGGTTTGAGCCTGGGCAAAGCCGTACTGTAGTGTTAGTTGAACTAGCAGGTAAAAGGCAAGTGTATGGATTCCAAGGTGCTGTAATGGGTGCATTAGATAATAAAGGAATTGAAAATGAGTAATATTTCTAGACAAGCGTATGCAGAAATGTTTGGCCCAACCACCGGAGATAAAGTTCGCTTAGCCGACACCGAGTTATGGATACAAGTTGAAAAAGATTTCACTACTTACGGCGAAGAAGTTAAATTTGGTGGTGGGAAAGTAATCCGTGATGGTATGGGACAAAGCCAATTATGTGCAGATTTGGTTGCCGATGTTGTAATAACCAATGCTTTAATCATTGATTATTGGGGAATTGTTAAAGCTGATATTGGTATTAAAAATGGACGTATTTTAGCTATTGGTAAAGCGGGAAATCCCGACATACAACCAGATATAACCATCGCTATTGGTGCTAGCACTGAAATTATTGCTGGCGAAAATAGCATTGTTACAGCAGGCGGAATTGACTCTCATATCCATTTCATTTGCCCACAACAAGCTGAAGAGGCTATATGTTCAGGAATAACTACATTTATAGGTGGTGGTACCGGCCCAGCGACGGGAACAAACGCAACCACGTGTACACCAGGTAAGTGGCATATCGAAAAAATGTTACAAGCTTGTGATAATTTACCTGTAAATGTTGGGTTATTAGCTAAAGGGAATTGCAGTGTTATTGAGCCATTAATCGAACAAGTCAATGCCGGCGCTATTGGATTAAAATTACATGAAGATTGGGGCTCAACACCACAAGCAATAAGTAATTGCCTTGATGTAGCCGATAAGATGGATGTACAAGTAGCTATTCATACCGATACTTTAAATGAATCTGGTTTTGTTGAAGACACTCTTGCTGCCATTGGTGAGCGAACCATTCACACTTATCATACGGAAGGCGCAGGAGGCGGCCATGCACCCGATATTATAAAAGCCTGTGGTTATGCTAATATTTTACCTTCCTCCACAAATCCTACACGTCCTTATACTATCAATACTATTGATGAGCATTTAGATATGTTGATGGTTTGTCATCACTTAGATGCTGGAATTGCAGAAGATGTTGCTTTTGCCGAATCAAGGATACGCAGAGAAACTATTGCTGCGGAAGACATATTACATGATTTAGGTGCATTTTCTATGATTTCATCAGACTCTCAGGCCATGGGACGAGTGGGCGAAGTTATCATAAGAACATGGCAAACTGCTCATAAAATGAAAACCCAACGTGGCCCATTATATCCAGATAATCAACAAAATGATAATTTTAGGGTTAAACGTTATCTAGCTAAATACACCATAAATCCAGCGATTACCCATGGTATAAGCCATGAAGTAGGTTCTATTGAAGTAGGAAAATTAGCCGATTTAGTCATTTGGCAACCTGCTTTTTTTGGCATAAAACCAAGTTTAATTATTAAAGCGGGAATGATTGCTTACGCCGAAATGGGTGATGTTAATGCCTCAATTCCCACACCACAACCCGTACACTATCGCCCTATGTTTGCTAGCTTAGGAAAAGCAGGTTTTTTATCTAGAATGACATTTATTTCACAAACAGCTGCCGATTTAAATGTAGCAAAAAACTTGGGATTAAAAAGTTTGATTGGTGTGGCAAAAAATTGCCGTCAGATTAAAAAACAAGACATGATCCATAACTCATGGCAACCCAATATTGAAGTGGATGCCCAAACCTATGAAGTAAAGGCCGATAACAATCTATTGAGTTGTGAAGCTGCATCTATCTTACCAATGGCACAGAGATACTTTTTATTTTAATAAATTGAGAACATAACATCATGATAATTTTAACAAAGATACTTACTAAACCATTAACAAAAATACAACTACAGTCTGTCAAATACTGTACTAAATTAGATATTGATAGCCGAATAAAAAGCCGCAGCAAAATAGTGCTTAATAGTGGTCAGGAAGCCGGTGTTATATTACCTAGAGGTTTATTAATTCGCGGTGGTGATTATCTTGCAACAGAGGATGAATCAATAATTATTGAAGTATTGGCTGCAAACGAAAATGTATCCACAGCCTACTGCAATGATAAATTGTTGTTAGCCAGAGCATGTTATCATTTAGGTAATCGTCATGTTCCATTACAAATTGCTACAGACTTTGTTCGTTATCAACACGATCATGTGTTGGATGAAATGCTAACCCAATTAGGAATTAAAGTACTGGTTGAACAAGCACCATTTGAACCGGAAGCTGGAGCCTATCAAAGTAGTGCGATTGGCCACCATCATCATCATTAAGATTAAAAAAACATGCTGCAATATTTACGTAACTTACAATTAGCCAGTGCAAACTTACCTGTTGGGGGATTCACCTATTCTCAAGGATTAGAATGGGCAGTTGAAGCCAAATGGGTGACTAACCAACTCGAAACCAAAGATTGGCTGATACAACAAATGTATAGCACATTGCGCTTTTGTGACTTACCTATTTTGGCTCGACTATATCAATGTACTATCGATCAAGATGAACAAGGTTTTAGTTATTGGATTAAAAATTTACTACGTCAACGAGAAACAAGTGAATTAAGACTTGAAGAACAGCAACGAGGAAAAGCCTTTTTTCGATTCCTAGAAGGATTAGGGTTTATTCATCCATGGCAAAATTTATTAATACAGTCACAAATTGCCGGATTTGCTTGGTATGGTGCGACAAATAAAATGTCGTTAGAAGATCTACAAATCAGCTGGAGTTACAGTTGGCTCGAAAGCAACATTATGGCGGCGATCAAATTAGTACCTTTAGGACAGCAAGCAGGACAACAGCTGATTTATCAATTATCAACATTATTACCTTCAATTATTAAGCAAGCAAATGATGTTAAAGATGATGATATTGGCGCAGGATCGCCTTTAGTAGCTATTGCCAGTAGTTGTCACGAAACACAGTACTCAAGACTGTTTCGATCATAAGTTAAACTCATAAAATTATAGAAAAAAGAGAAGAAAATATGAATACCATTACACATACACCACTAAGAATTGGCGTTGGCGGACCGGTAGGATCAGGAAAAACGGCCCTACTTGAAATGCTATGTAAAACCATGCGCAACAAATATCAATTAGCCGTTGTCACTAACGACATTTATACAAAAGAAGATCAGCGTATATTAACCGATGCAAAAGCATTAGATCCCGAACGTATTGTTGGTGTTGAAACTGGTGGCTGCCCACATACGGCAATTCGTGAAGATGCATCAATGAATTTAGCTGCAGTTGAAGGATTAATGGAAATGTTTCCACATCTAGATATTATTTTTATCGAAAGTGGAGGTGACAATCTTAGTGCAACTTTTAGCCCTGAGTTGGCCGATTTGACTATCTATGTCATTGATGTTGCTGAAGGAGAAAAAATTCCACGAAAAGGAGGTCCTGGTATAACTAAATCAGACTTTTTAGTCATTAATAAAATTGATCTGGCTCCCTATGTCGGTGCTTCTTTAGCAGTAATGGAATCTGATACCAATAAAATGCGCATTGATAAACCATGGGCATTTACTAATTTACGGACTAAACAAGGATTAGATAAAGTCATTGAATTTATTGAAACCAATGGTTTATTTTAATTCGTTTTATCGTATACCCAACATTATCCAGATAAATAATAATGTTGGGAAAGTTAAAAACTAGGCATAAACATTTAACCTAGCAATTAACCCCCTTAAATTAAAGTTTTAATAATAAGTTAGCGTAATTATTTTTCTTTATGCTGAAAATGCTTTAATTCTTCATCAATAAAATATCTAACTAAGTTAGCATACAATTCTTTAATGACATCACCATCGAGACCTAACTCATTAGCCCAAAGCTTTCGTTGTTCAAGCATACTGTCAAAACGCTCTTTAGCTTGCACATCTACTGTGTTTTTCTTAAATTTACTTGCTTCTTTCACATATTCAAATCGAGTAGATAATAGTTCAATCACTAGGTGATCAATTCGATCTATTTCAGCTCGAATATCACTCATACCATTGCACTTTTTTGGCAAATGAATAGGATTATAATTCATAATATTAGCCCACTTTATTATTCAGTTAGCTACATTATAGCCCTCTATGTATTTACATGAAATTTATTTGCTATTTTCAGTTGCTTTAGTTTTAATGTCCTTAATGTAAAGCTCTGGATTATCCAATAATGGTTTTACTTTTTTTATTAGTTCATCAGCTCGTTGTTTTTGTCTATTTTCACATTGCTTAATACTAAATAACAAAATAGTTAATATAATTAAGACTAACTTAAATTTATTCATCTCTATTCCACTTCTAAATTATCGCCATTCTTACCAATTTAGAACGGTTGCTACAGTCTGGGGGATTTCTATCATATTTAATTAAATTGTCTATTTCATTAACTATTGACTGCATTAGGGTAAATAAAAAACCACTTAATAAAAGTGTCCAACTTTATGGGGTCACTTCACTTGGGCGGTTTGTGTAAATTTTAATTGTGAATTTTTGGCTACTCACAGGCAATAATCTGTCAAATACAAATTATCAGTACCCATCTAGAATTCATTATATAAATCATAGACAAAATAAAAGCTCTAAAAGGCTTTTTTATCTCTGATTGAAATTACTAAATACTTTATATTCAATAAATTGATTAGTTGCTTTTATTATTTCTAATTCTGCACCTTTATATCTTATAACTTTTGATTCTGATAAGTCATATTCAACATTATTTGAAAATGCAGGGCGAGCAAAATCATTATTAAATTCTTTATACCCAATATTAATCTTATGCCCTACTTTACCGTTATAGATTAGTATCTGCTGGAACGCGTTTTGATAAGTTACATTTTTCTTTTGGTAGGAAAATGCAGCATCACCTTTACATAAAGAAGCACCGCTAACAGTAATAATACATAGGTCATTATCGTGTTTATTAGTTCTAATCCCTACAGGTATATCAGCAAAGGCTGATTTTCCTACTGTTACTCCAGAATTTAACTCATTTAAACCAAAAAACAGATACTTTTTATCTTCACCTACTTTAGGGTACTCTCCGGCATGAATAGTAAAATCCACCATCCCACTAACAACTGTAGTTTGAGGAAAATAAACAACATCCCTTGCCGCTACTGTACCCTGTCTAACCATATCATCGCCAATAAATGTTTTGGTAACAACATTCAAATCGGGATAGCTTATTTGCTTTGTTTCAGCTACATAATTATACTTCACCGAGTTACAAGCGGTTAAAGCCAAGCCAAATAAACTTAAAAAGATTATTTTTTTCATACCATCTCCTTGATAATTAAATCTCGGTAATAGTATGAAAAATAGATAAGAATATCAATTACAATTTCGACTGAACATTTGTTGAGTTACACATGGCGTTTCATACATAACCGGAATAATTACATATAATTTCTGATATGTTTTGATCAGCCTGTTTAACTGACATTCTGATGAGTCTTTTTCGACATCAATAAACAGTCGCCTTACTTCCATATTGCTTGCGTAGTTTTCTACAACAGAGCTAGATTGGATACGGCCATTACCTAAGGTGATTTAATGGTTAGTTAATACTTGCCATTCTCTCCAAGTATTAAATATTGTCCCCCACCATGCATCAATATCTCAGGTTTGCCATCTTCACCAACTCGATACATTCTGTTGGAATCAACAGGCCGCTATTTTTACGGGCACTTGCTATCGAAATACTTTTATTGCGCCTAATGCGGTCATATATAATACTAAGTCCAAGGTTACGGATGAACGCTTTATGGCAATTATGATAAGCCTAGCTGCTAGTTAATATGCAGTAGTAAGTGTTGTTTCTGTGATTTGCATAACGGTTGTTGCTTCCTCTGATTGTTGCTGTTTACGTAATCATTGTTTAGCATCATTAGGCTTAGCGAACTCATTAAGTAACGGTCTAACAATAGAGGCGGAACTATTGTTTTGCTTTATTTTACTAACCAAATGTAAATCTGGCTCTTTGTAAGGTATAACATTGCCAAAGTGAAATATTACTCTTCACCAAGATATGTCACCATTGCGCTCATTAAATCGCATATCTTCGTTGTTGATTACTAACACTATCGCTAGAATCTTGCCGGAATAGGGTTGTTTATGTTTAAGGTCAATTGTGAACTTATCACCACTAGTGATTGTTTTAAACCTTCACCATTGCCGATATAAGGATTTAGATGAGTATTATTGTTTATTGAATTGGTGGAGCCAAGGGGGATCGAACCCCTGACCTCAACGCTGCCAGCGTTGCGCTCTCCCAGCTGAGCTATGGCCCCTAAAGGGATAAAAAACTGTGGCTAATAATATGCAACTAGTTAAAGGGTGTCAAATAATTTAATATTATTTGCTCAAAAAACAAGCTAATAAAGCTCTGTCAGGCGATGACAGAGCTCAAATGATTAACGTAAAATCGCGTTTTGATCCGCGCCTTCTGCTTCAACTTTTGGTGGCATAAAGTGTTCACGTTTAACACCCAATTTAAGTGACATATAAGCAGCCACATAGATTGATGAAATCGTCCCTAACACAATTCCTACACCTAATGTTTCAGAGAAACCTTTTAACATTGAACCACCGAAGATATATAAGATAATAACTACCGCTAAAGTTGTGCCGGATGTCATTAAAGTTCGGTGTAATGTTTGAGTTAACGAGATGTTGATAACGTCATATGGCGATGCTCGTCGAATTTTTCTGAAATTCTCACGAATTCGGTCGAATACAACGATAGTATCATTAAGTGAATAACCAATTATAGATAACATTGCTGCAATAATGGTTAAATCTAATTCACGCTCAAAGATTGATAAATAGCCGGCGGTAATGACTACATCATGAGCTAATGCTACAACTGCACCCGTACCAAATCGCCATTCAAATCGAAATGCAATATAAATTAAGATACAAATTAATGCTGCACAGATCGCCAAAATACCATCTTGTGCTAATTCAGAACCAACTGTTGGACCAACGAACTCAATTCGCTTAATTTCAGCATTACTATCAATATCTTTATGTACTAAATTAGAGATTTTAGTACCTAATGCATTATCAATCGCGGATGATACACTACCCTCATTTTGATTGGCGGTGGCTAATCGGATAATAATATCTTTACTACTGCCATAATACTGAACGACAGGCTCATGATAACCTGCATCACGTAAACTATTACGTAAATCATCAAGGTTTACGGGTTTAGTTACTGTCAGTTCAACCGTTGTACCACCGGTAAAATCCTGTCCAAGATTGAAGCCTTTAACAAGAATAACCACAAATGATGCAACAACCAACAACATTGAGATAATAAAAGCAATGAAGCCAAATTTTAAAAAGTCGAATACTCTTCGTCCATGATTTAATTCTCTAACATCATGATTTTCTTTTTTATTAATAGTCACAATAAACCTCTAAATTGATAACTTATTGACGCGACGACCACCATAAATAAGATTGGCCAGAGCTCGAGTCCCTACGATCGAGGTAAACATCGATGTTACAATACCGATACCTAATGTAATGGCAAAGCCTTTGATCGAACCTGTACCTACAGCATAAAGAATAATCGCAGTTATTAATGTGGTAATATTGGCATCAAAAATACTACTCCAAGCACCAGCATAACCTTCGTTAATTGCATGTTGGACACCTCGACCATTACTGAGCTCTTCTTTTATACGCTCATTAATTAAAACATTTGCGTCGACCGCCATACCAACAGTTAGCACGATACCGGCAATCCCTGGCATACTTAATGTTGCCCCAGGTAACAAAGACATCGCACCAACAATTAGAATTAAGTTTGCAACTAATGCAAGACTAGCAAATACACCAAACAGACGATATACCACTAACATAAAGATTACCGAAATTAATAATCCCCATATACAAGATTCTAAACCTTGAGTGATATTTTCTTGCCCCATTGATGGACCAACGGTGCGTTCTTCAATTATTTGGATCGGCGCAATCAATGCCCCTGCTCTTAATAATAGTGATAAATTTCTAGCTTCATCAACACTACTGATCCCTGTTACTTGGAATCGGTCACTAAAAATACCTTGGATCGTTGCTATATTGATAACTCTCTCTTGTTTTTCAAGAATAGGTTTATCATTTTCATCACGTTTTCCAGTATCTTTATATTCAACAAATAATGTTGCCATTGCTTTTTTCAGATGCTTCTGTGTAAAATCAAGCATGGTTTTGCCACCAGCACTGTCTAAGTTAATAGAAACTTCTGGCTGGCTATATTCATTTACTCTAAATGCAGAATCGGTAATATGATCACCTGTTAATACTACACGTTTATAAAGTAACACCGGCCGACCATTTTCCATATATTTTATTTCAGAACCATATGGAACACGCATTTGACCATTTAGAATAGCTTCTAAGTTAACTGAACCATCTTCATTTACTTGTCTAAACTCTAGCGTTGCAGTTGCGCCTAAAATTCGTTTAGCTAATGCTGTATCTTGAATACCAGGTAACTCAACAACAATACGCTCAGAGCCTTGACGTTGCACAATTGGTTCAGCAACGCCTAGTTGATTAACACGATTACGTAAAATAGTGGTATTTTGTTGTACTGCATCGCTTTTAGCTTGTTGTAGACGATGTTGGCTAACACTAATAACAATGCTATTTTCACCTTGCGAGTTTAATTCATAATCTTGTAATCCATTAATTTTAGTAATGGCTTTGTTTCGATCTTCTGTATTATCGAACTGCATTAAAATTTGTTGATTACCACTTTTATTTAATGCTTTGTACTTTAAATCATTTTTTTTGAACTCTGCTTTTAAATTTTCAATTGACTGTTCTGTCAATTTACTTAACGCAGTAGTCATATCTACTTCCATTAAAAAGTGTACACCGCCACGCAAATCGAGCCCTAATTTCATGGGTTCGGCACCAATCATCGTTAACCATGATGGCGTCGCAGGCGCTAGATTTAGTGCAACAGTATAATCATCACCTAATTCTTGTGATATTATTTCCTTAGCTTTCAGCTGAGCATCATTATCACTTAAACGAATTAAAATAGATTTATTTTCATAAACCAGTGATTTAGGTTCAATTTCATTTTTCACCAAAAGTTGTTTGACTTTATCTTGCGTAGCAACATTAATTTCGGCACTATTTGAACCTGAAATTTGTATAGCGGGATCTTCACCATAAATATTTGGAAGAGCATAAAGTAGGCCGACGCAAATCACGACGACCAACATAATGTACTTCCACAAAGGATAGCGATTTAGCACGACATATTCTCTTGTGGGATTAGATAATTAATACAATGAATTATAATAGGAAAATCTATTATAATGATTTCATTGTTCCTTTTGGTAATACTGATGTGATAAAGTCACGTTTGATAACAACTTCAGTTGTATCATTTAACTCTAACACAATATAACCATTTTCATTAACTTTTGATACTCGACCAATAAGTCCACCATTAGTTAATACTTCATCGCCTTTTGAAATAGAAGCCATTAACTCACGATGTGCTTTAGCACGTTTTTGTTGTGGACGCATAATCATAAAATAGAAAAATAGCCCAAACACAACTAACATGATAGGTAAAAAATAAGGATTTGTTTCAGCACCAGCGCCATCTGCTGCGTATGCGTTAGAAATAAAAAAGTCCATATTGGTCCTCTTAATGTATATAAAAATATTAAAGTGCAGAATTATAACACAATAAATAAATCGATTATTAACTATTTCTTGCTAACATCTTTCAAGTCAACAACTAATATCGTTACTATTAATTATATTATTCAATTAACTAAATATAGCACCAGCCAACAATGAGCTAGCAAAAAAATTAAGTCGTTAAATATTGTGCCATACTAACTAAGTTAAATAACCATTTAGGATAAACACCACATACGATGGTTAACAATGCTGCAATGATAATAAATAATTCACTCACTTTTATATCTTGCCATTTCAATTTAATAATAGAATTATTACTTGAAAAATCATCACGATTGATAGGTTTGATATAAAGATTAAGAATAAGTCTTGAGTAGAAATATAATCCTATAGTACTACCAATCACTACTGCAGCAATTAACCACCACAATTCAGCAGTCACACCTAATAACACCAAAAGAAAACGTCCCACAAAACCTGCTGTAAGTGGTGCACCTGCTAGAGATAATAAACCAGCTCCCATTGCTAGAGCTAAAACAGGTCGACGCCAAAATAATCCAGAAAGATCAATGTCCTTTTCATGATCTTGTAATTCATTGGAATGGGACTCTAAGCTGATCACACCTAAGACACAAATGTTGGCAAAAATGTAGCCAATTAAATAAACACCTATTGTTTCTAAAGCGAGCACTTGATATTGCACGGCAATTAAAGCCAGCAATAGATAGCCAAAATGGGCAATGGAGGAATAAGCCAATAACCTTTTTAAGCTACTTTGCATTAATGCCGATAAATTTCCCAATAGAATTGAACAAAAGGCCATAATAACCAAAATAACACGAATTGTTTCATTATTTACTATCGGTGCTAATAAAAACAGTCTAGCAATCGCACAAAACACGGCGACTTTACCTACAGTTGATAGTAGTAATGAAACAACTGTTGGCGCTCCTTGATAAACGTCGGGTAACCAAAGTTGAAAAGGTACCAGAGAAAGTTTAAAACCAATACCAACTAACATTAAACAAATACCAATTAATAATAAAGTACTTGGATAAGTCATAGTTGATAATTGATAACTTAATCCACTAAATGTCAGTTCTCCAGTAGTTGCATAATAGAAAGCAATGCCCATTAACAAAAATGAACTAGCAATGGCGGATAAAATCATATATTTAATCGCAGCTTCAAGAGCATGGGTTTGAATATACTGATAGCCAATCAAGCCAATAAATGGAATCGAAAGCAACTCAATGCCCAGAAAGAATGACATTAAATGGCTAGCATAAACTAAAGTGACGCCACCTAACGCCATAAACAGTAAAATTAAATAGAATAACCCATGGTTGATTTGTTCTTGTACAAACCATCGATAAGCTAATGATGAAACAACAATTGAAATGATTAAAATTAAGCAGGTATAAAGTAAACCATAACCATCACAAGTGAATAACGCAGTAACATGATGAGCACGCCATTCATTATTAGCTGTTTCCTGCGGTGAATTATCAATCAGAGGTAACGGTCCAACCATATCATCACTTTCTGCAACAGACTCGGTAACTTCTGCATTTTCTGAGGTGCTAATTTCTTGCTCCGTAGGTACGGTCGCAATAGCGACTGTTTGTTCTGTTGTAGAAATTTTATCAGTATCCTCTGGTAGAGAAGAAACCGATATTTCCATATTGTCACTACTAATATCTGATATTACTTGGGTATTAAACGAGATTTTATATCCCAAAATTCCTGAGCAAACTAATGCAAAAATCAATCCAGATATAGTTAAAGCAGCACATATTTTGGTATTTATTTTGAAAATAAATAGTGCGATGAGCAAAATTATTATGGCAAAGCTCAATATAAATATTGGCAATAAAGCTATCATAAGTTATTACTCTCCCACACGTTCAGTAATTATATATTGCAGTGTTCGGTTAACAATAGAATAAGACATATCTAAAACCATTTTTGGGTATAATCCAATAAAAATTAATACAATAAGAACACTAGACAATAGAAAAATATCTTTTTTACTCAGCAAGTGTTTTGTAACAGTAATTTTGTCAACAACGCCATAAAAAATAGGTTGCATACGAATAATTAAGGATATCGACAATAATAATAATCCAATTGCCAGTAAAATAGTGTAATAAGGATATGAGTTATAATTACCTAATAACATCATATAATTACCAACAAAGTTAGCCGTTCCAGGAATCCCTAAAACAGCCAACATAAAAAATAGAGTAAAAGAAGACAAATACTTTACTTGTTCTTTTAACCCAATAAATTGGTTAATGTTTCGAGTTAAATAGCATTCTGCTAATAAACCACTTATTATAAACATGCCAACAATAGCTAAATTAATCGCTATCATTTGAATAACAACACCTTGATAAGCAATAACTGATCCGCTGTAGATAATAGCCGTCATAAACCCCATTAAAGCAATATGGATATAAGCAATCAGTTTCTTAATATCGGTTTGATTAAAAGCAAGTAATGCGGTATAAAACAAAGTACATATAGCTAATACTAAAATAAACGGCATAATCGATAACGAAGCATTAGGGAAAAGCGGTATCACAAAACGTAAT
Source organism: Gilliamella sp. A7 (assembly GCF_002142015.1). Taxonomy (NCBI): domain Bacteria; kingdom Pseudomonadati; phylum Pseudomonadota; class Gammaproteobacteria; order Orbales; family Orbaceae; genus Gilliamella; species Gilliamella sp. A7. Next base: position 41,697 of record NZ_NASN01000006.1, on the reverse strand, counting down.
AAACCAAATGCCGCGGTATTAACTAATAAACCACTTATCATCATCGAACCGCTTGTTGAAGATTCGATATGTGCCTCAATAAACCAATTATGAAAAGGAATTAAAGGAATACGTATAATAAAAGCCGCTAAAAATCCTAGCATTAATAAAAATTCGGTACGACTAGAAATCGGCGTTTTAGTTAGAATTTGATAATCAAAAGTCCACTTTCCTGTTAGATTCCAATTGATCAAAGCCAACGATACAATTGATATGAGCATTAGTAGGCTACTTATTTGAGTATAAATTAAAAATTTGCTAGCCCCGCTAAAACGTAATTGAGAATTTAAATCACGTCTGCCCCACAATGAAATTAAAAAATAAATTGGAATAGCTACCGCTTCCCAGAAGAAAAACATTAAAAACAGATCAGTAATTACGAATAACATCATTATGGCTGATGTCATAAATAATACACATAAATAAAATAATCCGACATTATTAAGATTTTCTTTACTAGAATAAACAATAACTAACAATACAATAAAGAGTGTTGAACTAATAACAACTAAAGATAAACCATCTAATACTAGATGAAAATGAATACCGAGTAGTGGAATCCAATCAAAGTTAATTTCTTCAATCCAGTTTGGACTTTGCTCTAAAGCACTATTTGCATTTGCCCATAACATAATTGCCAAAATAAATGTGATAAGTATGGTGATAAGAGCAATCATCATTGGTAAACGTTGCCAACGCAACTGTATATCGGTTGAAGTCACGATTCTTTGTAAAAATACATGACAAAACCAGCCAATAAATCCACCAATTACAGGTAAGAAAACAAGCCATAACAACATTAAGTTCACACCTTTATCAAATAAAAATCAATAACATTAATATAATAATGCTACCTATTACCATGGAAACCATATACCATCTTATTTGTCCATTTTCTAAACTGACAATATAGGCATTTATTTTCTTTATCCCCCACATAATCCAGTCATCCCACAACGCTAATGGATCTTTTTTCAGTAAATTAGCTAAATAAATATAGGGTTTTACAAAAAAATTATTTAATAAATAATCAAATCGCCAATCACTTTTACATAATCTTCCCAATGATTTAAACATTGGAGTATTAAGAATTTCATGAACTTCTGGATTAGGATGTGCATAAAGAATATATGCAATAACTAAGCTTAATAAGGTTACAGCACTAAGCAATATTCTAAATGAAATGCGGCCTTGTATATCTAGATTGGCCACAGGGATTATGCCCTGTATCGATAATGGTAAGTAGATAAACAGTGCAGTAGTGAATATCAATAAGATAAAAATAGGATAATAATTTATTTTTTTGATTTTTATTATTTTTTCAATTTTACTCGTATGATGGAAAATCAAAAATATCAAACGCCAAATACATAAACTAGACAATAAAATACCTAATAAACCTATAGTACCAGCCATTAAGTTATCTTGAGCCATTAATCCCCAAATAATATCACCTTTAATATAAAATGATGCAGAAATCCACGGTAAGGCACTGAGCGATAACATAATAATTAAAAAAACTGCATATAAGACACGATTAGACTTTAACAAACCACCAAGTTTATTAATGTCCCTTTCACCTTGGTTTTGTTTAATTAAAATTGCTGAAGCAAGAATAAGTAAGGTGCTAGTGACCGCATAGTTGATCAAACAAGTTAATGACAAATCCCAACTCTTCGTCGAAAATGCATAAAATAGATAACTTATTTGCGCTAAATTGATATAAGTTATAATACGTTTTATATCATTTTGAACTAAAGCAATACTACTAGCGAAAATAACTGTTAAAGAAGCAAATACAAGCATTATATAAAGCGTATCACTCGCCATCATAAACAGATTACTTAGTCTTAAAACCAGATAAACACCAGCCAATATCACCGTAGAAGATTGCAATAAAGCTACAGCTGGCATAGGCGCTAATGTTGTTTCTGTAAACCATGAATGCATTGGGAAGAGAGCCGACTTACTCATAGCACCAAGGAATAACATTAACGTAATCCAAAAAATAATATCTGAATCAACGGCTAAGTCATTATGTGCTTTTATTAAAATATCACTGATTTTTAATGTTTCTAAAGTTTGATAAAGTAAAAATATACCTATTATTAAGAAAATATCAGTTAAATGCATCATAACAAATGCTTTAACGGCAGCATAACTATTGCGGGCTTGTTTATAGTAGATACCAATAAGTAAGTAAGTACTTATACTTACACCTTCCCAACCAAGTAACATAACAAACAAATTATCGACAAGAACAACAGTTAACACACTTGCTATAAGTAAATTGCTATATGCATAAAAAGTATAAATATCTTTTCTTGATTTCAAATAACAAGCAGCAAAAAAATAGATCAATAAACCAAAGAATGATATTAATACTAAGAATGTTAAAGATAAGCCATCTAGAGTTAAAGATATAGGAACTTCAAAACCACCGACGGAAAACCAAGTCCATAAATTTCTGGTATAAACCAATGTCATATCGGGAACTGTATTGGTAATAAAATCAATACAAGAAAATATTGTTATTAAACCAACAAGAAAGATAGTACAAATGCCGATTAACATAACACTGATGGATTGTATTTGTCGCCCAAAACAGAGTAATATCAAAAAAGATAGCAATGGAACAATGATAGTTAAATAAAGTAAATTCATCCTTTCATTTCACTCAATGAGTCAATATTAAAGTTTCTACGTCGATAAATTAATTTTACCAGTAAGGCAAGCCCGACAGATATTTGAGCTAAAACGGTCGTTACAGCTAATATTGCAAGCACCTCTCCATCAGATTGTTGCCAATAACTACTTGCGGTAAAAAGTGCTGCAATGGCACCACTATTCATGATCACAAGACTTAATAATAAAAAATAGAAATTACGCCTAATCATTACTCCTAAAAGTCCTATGACAAATAAGATAGAAGCAAAAATCAGACCATACATAAGTGGTATCACATTATTTCTCCGACAACATTTGATACATAAAATGATAAGATATAACTGCAGCACCTAATAATAAAAATGCTGCTAACTCGGCCATTAATATATAAGCATAGATTGACATTTGGTGCATCAATTCATGTGATTGCTTGAATTGTGTATAGTCAGTGGTCACTATGCCATAGATAAGAGCAACCAATAAAATAAACGCTAAAACCAATGGCCCTAGCCAAATTTTAGGACTAATACCACGTTTACCATTTTCAACATTATCACGACGTATTTCTAGCGTTAAAGAAAAAGTCCAAAACAGAATCACTGCTCCACCAATAAAAAAGAGGATATATAAAACAGCTGAAATATATGTTTCTAGTAAAATAAATATTAATGCTGATGCAAAAAGTGATATAGCCAGATATAAAATTGCTTTTTCTACACGCTGACAAAAAATCGCTTTTATACTTGAAAAAACAGCAATTATCGATGCGATATAAAAAACAGCGATCATTAATTCATCCAATACTTATTCATAATGACACTAGTATATACTTAATTGACAATAATATACAGTTTAGTTACGTTGTGTTAACACAAAAATGTATTTCTAAATAAAATTTTAACTTTTTGTAATAGTAAGAATATTCATTCAGCAAATATAATAAAAACAATAGAAATAATAAAATTCATAAAATTTTATTATTTAAATTCAATACAACATTGTTATAAAGTATATATCCTGAGCAATTAACCTATATTTACACCTTTTTCTTTAAATTGTCGTTTTAATCATACAGCTTGAAGGATCTTAGGCAAAAATATAAACAAGTAGAGAACAGAATGAATAGTCAATACTCATCAATGCGAAGCAACGTCAATATGTTAGGCACCCTATTGGGCGATGCGATTAAACGCGCAACAGGTAATGAAACTTTCGATTTAGTCGAAAAAATCCGTCAGTTATCCAAATCGGCGCAACAAGGAAATAAACAAGCGCATAATGAATTACTTACGTTAATTGAGAATCTTAATGATCAAGATCTACTTCATGTTGCACGTGCATTTAATCAGTTTTTAAATTTAGTTAACACAGCTGCAGAGTATTATGGCATTTCTCCCCATGGTGAAGCATCAAGCAGTCCTAAAAAGATGACTGAATTATTCAAATCACTTAAAAATTTGAATTTTGCCCCTCAGACTATTTCACAAGCGATTGATAATTTATCTATTGAGTTAGTACTTACTGCTCATCCAACGGAAATCAATCGCCGTACAATGATTAATACTTATACCGCAATAAATAGTTGCTTATCACAACTTGACCATAATGATTTAGCCGACTATGAAAAAGAACGGATTATGCGTCGTTTAAAACAGCTCGTTTGCCAAGCATGGTATACCGATGAAATTCGTAAAAAACGCCCTACTCCTCTTGACGAAGCTAAGTGGGGATTTTCGGTTATTGAAGATAGTTTATGGGAAGGTGTTCCTCTATTTTTACGTGAGTTCAATGATCAACTAGTGGATTCTTTTAATGAAGAACTATCCGTTGAACATGTCCCCGTTAAATTTACCTCATGGATGGGCGGAGATCGAGATGGCAATCCTAATGTCACAGCGAAGGTGACAGAAAAGGTCATGTTACAAGCCAGATTAAAAGCAATCGAATTATTTTTAGCAGATATTCAGATTTTAGTCCGTGAATTATCCATGACAGAATGTAGTCAATCGGTTATTGATTTATTGAACGAACAAAATAAAACAGCATCAGAGCCATATCGAGCCGTAATGAAACAACTACGCTCTCGTTTAGTTAAAACCCACAGTTATATCATTTCACTATTGAATAATGAGCAAGTTTTAGCGCCAGCCGATCTGTTGACTAAAAACGAACAATTATGGACACCACTTTATATCTGTTATGAATCTTTAATAGAAAATGGCATGTCAACTATTGCTCATGGGCCATTATTAGATACATTAAGAAGGATTAAAAGCTTTGGATTGCAATTAGTTCGATTAGATATTCGCCAAGATAGTTCTGTGCACACAGAAGCATTAGACGCCTTAACCAAAGAACTGAATTTAGATAGTTATGCCTCATGGACAGAAGAAGAAAAACAGGCATTTTTATTAGCTGAATTACAATCTAATCGACCACTACTTCCTTATAATTGGCAACCAGATGAAATGGTACAAGAAGTATTAGATACCTGCCGAGTTATCAAAAAAGCTGGTGAGGAATCAATTGCTTCTTATGTAATTTCAATGGCCAAAGCACCTTCTGATATTTTGGCCGTTTATTTACTACTAAAAAGTGTTGATTGCCAAAAAAATATCCCTGTTGCTCCGTTATTTGAAACCTTAGAAGATTTAAATAATGCTAAATCTGTTATGCAAAAACTTTTAGATATTCCTTGGTATCGTGAAAAGATCAATGGCAAACAGATGGTAATGATTGGCTATTCAGATTCAGCGAAAGATGCCGGAACACTTGCAGCATCATGGGCACAATATCGCTCACAAGAAGAGTTAGTCAATTTATTTGAAAAATATAATGTTAACTTAGTATTATTCCATGGTCGTGGTGGTTCAATTGGACGTGGTGGTGCTCCAGCTCATGCGGCTTTACTTTCACAACCACCAGGATCACTTAAAGGTGGTTTACGCGTTACAGAACAAGGTGAGATGATTAGATTTAAGCTTGGTTTACCTGAGGTTGCACTTAGTAGTTTAATGCTTTATGCCTCAGCGATTTTACAAGCAAATTTACTTCCTCCTCCAGAGCCTAAACAAGTCTGGCGAGATATTATGGATGAAATGTCTGATTATTCTTGCCAATGCTATCGAAGCTATGTTCGAGAAAAACCTGAATTTGTTGATTATTTTAGAGCAGTTACACCAGAAGCTGAACTAGGTAGATTACCATTAGGTTCCCGCCCACAAAAGCGTCGAACAGGTGGGGGAATTGAAAGCTTACGAGCAATACCATGGATTTTTGCTTGGACACAAAACCGTTTAATGGTGCCATCATGGCTCGGTGCTGGTAGTGCTCTTAGAGTTGTTATCCATGAAGGTAAAAAAGAACAATTGCAAGATATGTATCATAATTGGCCATTTTTTAATGCTCGTTTAGGAATGCTTGAAATGGTTTATGCTAAAGCTGCACCAAATATTCATGAATATTATGAACAACGTCTAGTTTCTTCTGTATTATGGCCATTAGGTGATGAACTAAGGAGTTTATTAACTGAAGATATCAACACGGTACTTACTATTACAGATGATATTAGCTTAATGGCAGATTTACCGTGGATTGCCGAATCAGTCGCATTGCGTAATACCTATATTGAACCACTTAACTTATTGCAAGCTGAATTATTGAGTCGTTCTCGTAAAAATAATGATGAAAATAGTATCGTTGAGCAAGGATTAATGATAACTATTTCAGGGATTGCAGCGGGAATGCGAAATTCAGGATAATAAAAAAGGGCTTATTCGCCCTTTTTATTTTGAGAAAGTTGTTCCAGATATGCTTTAGCATCTTCATCACCTTGCTCGCTAGCTTTAGTGAACCAATAGATGGCTAAATTGGTACTTTGTTTAACATTTTGACCTTCAAGATATTTAATGGCTAAATTGTATTGAGCATCAACACTTCCTTGATTAGCAGCTTTCTTATACCAATCTATAGCTTTCTTTTCGTCTTTCGGGACCCCACCACCAACATCATACATAACAGCAATATTATATTGAGCATCAGCATTGCCACCTTCGGCAGCTTTAGTAAACCAATGAGCCGCTTGAGTATTATCAGGTCTTGTTCCTGAGCCAGTTGCATACATAATGCCTAAATTATACATAGCCAATACATTTCCTCGTTCTGCGGCTTGCGTATAAAAATAAAGTGCAGCAACGTAATCCTGAGTTAAGCCATCACCATTTTGAGACATTAATCCTAAATAATATTGTGCTTCAGCATTGTTATCTTTAGCAGCTTTACTAAACCAATCAGCGGCAATCATTCGATCTTTTTCTACATCATCACCAAAGAAGTACATAATACCCAAATTTAAGTAAGCATCATAAACACCTTGATCACCAGCTTGACTAAAATAATTAATCGCAGCAGAAATGTCTTTAGCAACGCCCTCACCATGTTTATACATTAACGCTAAATTATATTTAGCTAACGGGTAATTCTGATCAGCTGCCAATTTAAAAAATTTGAAAGCTTCAGATAAATTTTCTTTAGTTCCTAATCCATTTTGATACATATAAGCTAAATTATTTTGTGCCTTATCTAATCCTTGTTCAGCTGCTTTATTGAACCAAAAAAAGGCCCTTAAATCATTAACCTCAACGCCTAATCCTTGTTTATAAATGGTGCCGAGAGTATATTGTGATTGCATGTCACCCTTTTCAGCAGCAAGCAATAAAGAAGGTATTAGTGAACTAGGATCGCTCACTTTTAATTCAGTATCAGGCTGTGTTTTAGCTTCACTTGCCATTACTCCACATGAGATAAATAACATCAAAGCCAATATAATTTGGAGTTTTTTCATAATTGTCTAAATGCCATAATATTGGCGATAATTATACATAATTGCACCAAAAGGGAATAGTTTTTGTTTTACAATAAACTTTATCCATTACTTTCCCATCATTAGTCAAGTTAATGATCTTATTTTATACTTTTCTGATAAAAATTAATCTACTTATCTTTTATCCATAAAAATAATTTATAATAATTAAGTAAATATATTATAAACCAAGTTCGTGCCAAATTTCATCGACATGGGCTACCACTTTTTCATCTTTAGTGATAATGCTACCCCACTCTCGATTTGTTTCGCCCTGCCACTTATTTGTAGCATCCAATCCCATTTTAGATCCCAAACCAGACACTGGTGAAGCGAAGTCTAGATAATCAATTGGGGTATTATCAACAAATGTAGTATCTCGATGTGGATCCATTCTTGTAGAGATTGCCCACATAACATCTTTCCAATCCCTTGCATTAATATCATCATCACAGACAATAATAAATTTAGTATACATAAATTGTCTTAAATAGGACCATACGCCCATCATGACTCTTTTAGCATGCCCTGGATATTGTTTTTTGATTGTAACAATAGCAATACGATAAGAGCATCCCTCTGGTGGAAGATAAAAATCAACAATTTCAGGAAATTGTTTTTGTAATATCGGAATAAACACTTCATTTAATGCTAATCCCATTACTGCTGGTTCATCTGGTGGCCTACCGGTATAAGTAGAATGATAAATTGCATCTTTGCGTCTAGTTAAATGAGTCACCGTAAACACTGCAAATTTTTCAACTTCATTATAATAACCAGTATGATCACCATAGGGGCCTTCAGCAGCTAGTTCGTTGGGATTGATATAACCTTCAAGAATAATTTCAGCTGTCGCTGGCACTTCTAATTCATTTGATAATGACTTAACAACCTCAGTTCGACTATTTCTTAACAATCCTGCAAAAGCGTATTCTGATAATGTATCAGGTACCGGCGTAACAGCACTTAATATAGTTGCCGGATCTGCACCTATTGCGATACTAACCGGAAAATTTTCATTTGGATGAGATTTTTGCCATTCAGCAAAATCAAGCGCGCCACCTCGATGCGATAACCAACGCATGATTAATTTATTTTTACCTAATAATTGTAAGCGATAAACGCCAATATTTTGACGCTCTTTATGAGGTCCTTTGGTTACTGTTAACCCCCAAGTTATAAGCGGAGCTACATCTTCAGGCCAACAATGCATAATAGGTAATTGTGTTAAATCGACTTCATCATCTTTAAAAATTAATTCCTGACAAGGTGCTGAAGAGCGACGTTTTACCGGCATATTGAGAACTTGTTTATATTTAGGCAAAATATTAAAAAACTGTCGAATACCTTTTGGTGGTTCAGGCTCTCGTAAAAAAGCGAGTAATTCGCCAATTTCTCGCAATTCCCTGGTTTCTTCTCGTCCCATCGCCATAGCGACTCGTTTAGCCGTACCGAAAAGATTACACAATACAGGAATTTCATAACCAATTGGATTTTCAAATAATAATGCCGGACCTTGTGAACGTAATACACGATCAGCGATTTCTGTCATTTCAAGATGAGGATTAACCGGATAACTAATTCGTTTCAGTTCACCTTGCTGCTCAAGGTAATCCAAAAAATCCCGAAAATTAGATAATACCATTATTACTCCTCTCAACTCTAAATTACGTTAACCAAATACAGGCGGGTAAATATTAATTAAACTGCATCAAAGTTCTCACTATATAGGAACTTGTTTTATTTGATTACACTCAACAATTTTAGGTAAAAAGATTTGAAACTGTTGCAGATCAACCTCAGTAAATTTATTTTGTTCTAATTGATAAAACAAATAATCTTCAGCTTTATTATCAGTTTGAATCGAAGTTAACCAATAATTACGATCATCACCATTTTCATTAGCAAAAATTTTAATGATGCTATTTTCTCTTTTATCGGGTTGCTTATGTAATTTATAATTAATAATTTTTTCAGCGATATGTGAATCATATCCACCAAAAGTGATGTAATTACCTTGGTTAGCATTGCATTTTTTTATATTTATCTCAGCATAGCTATTTGGTATTAAAAAGAATAAATTAAACAATAAAATGCTACATTGGCTAAATTTCATTTTTGGTCTCTTAAATTAATTTTCTCAATTGTCCCAATTTTACAAATAGCCTCACAATTATTTGGTGATACAGTAAGATTGGCTGCACTATTTATAGTTAACCATTGATAAGATAAATGTTCAGTAAGCATTGGCGTTATCTCATCACAAAGAGGTAAATAAAACCAATGTTCTTTATTCATCTTTACTTCTGGTGCATATCGATATCTAAACTGAGGGAAAATTTCGAATTCAACCACATGTTTTGCATCAATTAATTTAAGATTTTTTCCATTAATATCTATACCGGTCTCTTCAAAAACCTCACGAATTGCCGTATCCCTTGGTAATTCATTTTCTTCCAAACTACCTGTAACTGATTGCCAAAAATTAGGATCATCTTTACGTTGCAACATAAGAACACGCTGAGAGTTTTTACAATAAATAACAACTAATACTGACTCAGGGTTCTTATACTTTTGCATATAAATACCGTTACTTTTGGCTTACTTCAATACCAAGTTCTTTTAATGCTGCAGAATTAGCTGGACTAGGTGCATCAGTTAATAAACATGTTGCTGCAGTTGTTTTTGGAAAAGCGATAACATCACGGATATTATCAGTTCCAGTTAATAGCATTGTTAATCTGTCTAGGCCAAAGGCTAAACCTGCATGAGGTGGCGTACCATATTTTAATGCATCAAGTAAGAAACCAAATTTTTCACGCTGATCATCTTCATTAATACCTAAAATTGAGAATACGGCTTGTTGCATTTCACTTCGATGAATACGCACAGAACCACCACCGACTTCATAACCATTAATGACCATATCATATGCATTAGCTACCGCATTTTCAGGGTTACTAATTAATTGCTCTGGAGTGAAATCCTTCGGTGATGTGAATGGATGATGCATAGCACTTAAGCCTTCGTCTGTTTCTTCAAACATAGGGAAATCAACAACCCAAAGTACTGCCCATTTATTCTCATCAGTTATACTTAAATCTTTACCAACTTTCAAACGTAAAGCCCCTAATGCATCACTAACAACTTTATAACTATCTGCACCAAATAGTAAAATATCACCATCTTTAGCATCAGCACGATTCAATAAAGCTTCCATTTGAGATTCATTAAAGAATTTAGCTACTGGGCTTTGTACACCAGCTAAACCTTTGTTACGTTCATTAACTTTGATCCACGCCATACCTTTAGCACCATATACCGAGATAAATTGGGTATAATCATCTAATTGTTTACGCGTTAATTGTGCACCATTTGGTACGCAAAGCAGTGCAACACGGCCTTTAGGATCATTCGCTGGCGTTGAAAATACTTTAAAATCGATATCTTTTACTAAATCAGCCACATCAATAATTTCTAGTGGGTTACGTAAATCTGGTTTATCACTACCAAATCGTCGCATTGCTTCAGCAAAAGTTAATATTGGAAAACTACCTAAATCGACATTTTTTACATGTAACCAAAGTTCGCGAATCATTTTCTCCATAATTTCACGTACTTGTTCAGCACTCATAAAAGACGTTTCAACATCAATTTGGGTAAATTCTGGCTGACGATCAGCGCGAAGATCTTCATCACGAAAACATTTAACTATTTGATAATAGCGATCAAAGCCTGACATCATAAGTAGCTGTTTAAATAACTGTGGCGATTGTGGCAGTGCATAAAACTCACCATTATGAACACGACTTGGTACAAGATAATCTCGAGCCCCTTCAGGTGTTGCTTTGGTTAACATTGGTGTTTCGATATCTAAAAAGCCATGTTCATTCATGAAAGAACGAACAAATGCGGTAATTTGGGCTCGAGTTTTGAAAATAGTAGACATTTCCGGACGACGCAAATCAATATAGCGATATTTTAAACGCTGTTCTTCACTGTTATTTTGATTAAAATCAAGAGGCAATACATCACTACGATTAAAAATAATCAGCTCTGTGGCCAAAATTTCAACTTCGCCAGTCGCCATATCTTTATTAACTTGACCTTCAGGCCTTGCTCTTACTTTCCCTTTAATTTGAATACAAAATTCATTACGTAATTCGCCAGCTAATTCATGTGCTTGTGGGTAATCAGGATCAAAAAAAACTTGCACAATTCCTTCACGATCACGCATATCAATAAAAATCATTCCACCTAAATCTCGGCGTTTATTGACCCATCCACATAGTGTGACTTCTTGATTAATATAACTTGCGTTTAATTGTCCGCAATAAATTGTTCTCATTAAATATATCCTGTGTACAATTGTCAAAAATGATAATTATTATAGAGCAATTTATCGGGGGATAAAGACCATCTATAAAAATAATCCTTATTTAATTTATTTATACTCAGTTTATGATAATAATTTTAATTTATATAATCATTTATAAATTTATTTAAATTCAATAAGATAATTAATCAAATTACATCTTTTATAAATAAATTTGAAAAATGATTAATTTAATAACTTGTCATATCTGATATTTATTAATAAGCTTTAGGATTATTTAAATATTGTTTATTGGATATGAAAGCTTTAATTTCAATTGATTATACTAATGATTTCATTGCTGATGATGGAGCATTAACGACTGGCGCTGAGGGTCAACAAATTGAATCAGAAATGATAAACATAACTCAATCATTTATTAAAAATAATGAGTTTATCGTTTTTGCTATTGATGCCCATAATCCTTTAGATAAATACCATCCGGAAAATTCGCTATTTCCCCCTCACAATATTGTTGGGACTATTGGCCAACAATTATTTGGTAAATTACAGCAACTTTACCAGCAATATCAATATTCAGACAATATCTACTGGATAAATAAACGTCACTACTCAGCATTTTGTGGTACGGATCTTGACCTCCGTTTACGCGAAAGACATATCACTGAAATCCATCTAATTGGCGTTTGTACTGATATTTGTATTTTACATACGGCTGTAGATGCCTATAACTTAGGCTATAAATTAGTTATTCATCAAAATGCTGTTGCAAGCTTTGATCCAATTGGCCACCAATGGGCTTTAAAGCATTTTCAAAATACCTTAGGAGCAACCGTAGTATAAGAAGTGTAATGTGAAAATAAATAAAAAAATGAAGAAGGAGCAAGAATGGAAGTTTTACGAGACTATAAATTGCATTTAATTGCCTTTTTAGTAGTAATTATTAGTGAACTTATCGGCAAACAAACTATATGGATTATTGCAGTTTTTCCAATGCTATATGCAATGATTTTTGGTGGCATCATCAGCTTCCCTAAATTAAAAATATTTACCAACAAAAATATGCTAAATGCAAGTCTTGTAATGATGGTTACATTAATGTTACTTGTTGCAAAACTTGGTGTAGCAGTGGGTCCCCAAATTGATATGATTTTAGCAGATGCTAAATTAGCTCTAATCTTTCAAGAATTAGGTCATTTTGCCGGAACCATTTTACTGGGCCTACCATTAGCAATGATCTTAGGTATGAAACGAGAAGCTGTTGGGGCGACCTATTCCGTTGCCCGTGAACCCAATATAGCCATTGTAGCAGATAAATATGGTTTAGATTCACCCGAAGGTCGGGGTGTAATGGCTATGTATATATGTGGTACTCTTTATGGTGCAATTTGGTTGAGCATTCTTGCTAGTCTAATAGCTCATTTGGATATTCTTCATCCTTATGCTTTAGCCATGGGAGCTGGCGTAGGAAGTGGAAGCATGGTGGCGGCATCACTTGCCCCGATAATTGATTTATATCCAGATTTATCAGAAAAAATTAACGCTTATGCATCAACAGCAAATTTAATGTCTAGTATGGTTGGTATATATATTTATACGCTCTTTTCTTTACCTTTTGCTTCTTTTATGTATAACTCGTTAGCCCGTCTTCGACGTAATAAATAAGGATCCAAAAATGAAGATTTTAGAAACAATTTTTGTGCTTATTTTAGTTGCCATTATTATGGCTGCTGGAAACAGTGTGGGTTATAAAATTGATATTATTTCGTCGCTTGAAGCATTAGCAGTGCTAGTTATTATATCCATTGTAGGATTTTTATTAAGTAAGTTACCAGGACTTAAAAAATTTCCAGTAATTTTATGGGTATCGGTTGTTGCTGCCGTAGCTTCTTCACCTATATTCCCATACCATAAAGAATTGGTTGCAATTACAGATCAAGTGACATTAACTGCTGTTTGTACGCCTATACTTGCCTATGCTGGATTAGCTATCGGTAAAGATCTTGCACTATTTAAAAATATCTCTTGGCGCATTATTCCCGTATCTTTAGCTGTTTTTTCTGGTACATTTATTTTTGCTGCTATAATTGCTCAAGTCACACTACACTGGGAAGGCGTTATCTAAATTTAGATAAGGATTTTATTTATGACAAAAGAAGAACTAAAGAAAAAAGTTTGCGATGCAATTGCAAATCGAAAAACAGATATCAAGTCAATTGCTGAGGCAATTTGGTCAGAACCAGAGCTTGGCTACAAAGAACATAAAACCGCTAAAAAAGTAGAAGATGCTTTTGAGAAATTAGGTGTTCCTTTTAAAAATAAATTAGCCTTAACCGGTGTGAAAGGTCGTCTTAAAGGTGGTAAAGGTAGCAAATATAGTGTAGCGGTTATTGGTGAGCTTGATGCGATTATTTGTGCTGACCACCCTGCTGCTGATGAAACATCCGGCGCTGCTCACTGCTGTGGACATAATGCGCAAATCGCTAATATGATGGCTGTCACTATGGGACTAATTGACTCAGGAGCAATGGAGTTTTTAGCTGGTGATGTAGTACCATTTGCCGTTCCTGCCGAAGAATATGTTGAAATTACTTATCGAAATCGATTAATAGAAGAAGGTAAGATTAAATATATTGGTGGTAAACCAGAATTAATTTCTCGCGGTGATTTTGATGATGTTGATATGGCATTACAAATCCATTTAACCAGTGTACCCAATGAACGCCAAGATGGTTTTATTGAGATCTCAACTACAAGCAATGGCTTTATTGGTAAACTAATTAAATATAAAGGTGAAGCATCCCATGCTGCCGCAGCTCCTCATGCTGGTGTAAATGCATTAAATGCAGCTATGATGGGAATGATGGGTGTACATGCTATCCGTGAAACATTTCAAGAAAAAGATTATATTCGTTTTCATCCAATTATTACCCAAGGTGGTGATTTAGTAAATGTTGTACCAAGCGATGTAAGAATGGAAAGTTATGTGCGAGCAGGTAATGTACCAGCCATGATTGACGCTAATGAAAGAATTAATCAAGCACTAAAGGCAGGAGCAATGGCTGTTGGTGCTACTTGTGAAATTAAAGATCTTCCAGGTTATCTGCCATTAAATAATAATCCAACACTCAATGATTTTCTAAAACAAAATGCTGAAAATTTAATTGGTGAAGAAAATGTTTCAATTGCACCTCATATGACAGGAAGTACCGACACAGGTGATCTATCGCATATTATGCCAGTAAGTCATCCTTGGATTGGTTCGGTTAGAGGCGTGTTACATGGTAAAGATTACACAGTATTTGATGAAGATATGGCTTATATCCGCCCTGCCCAAATGATGGCCTGTACCATTATTGATTTACTTTATGATGATGCTGAATCAGCTCAAACACTAATGGCAAATTACAAGCCACTTATGACAAAAGAAGAATATTTAACATTCCTATCTGGTTTTGATAAATAAAGTTAAAAACTTGGCACAATCATGTGCCAAGTTTTTGTTATACTATACAAATCATTATCAACTATAACTATCACTTCATATGTTAACGCTTTCTGATCAAGAATTGCTACGCTACAACCGACAAATCACTTTGCATGGATTCGATATCGACAAGCAGCAAATACTAAAAGATAGTACAGCATTAATTATAGGATTAGGCGGGTTAGGTTGTGCCGCTGCCGTCTATTTAGCAGCATCAGGCATCGGTAAACTAACATTGATTGATTTTGACAAAGTATCAGCGTCGAATTTAAATAGACAAATTTTATATACTCAACAATCAATAAATCAGTATAAGGTTGAAGTCGCAAAACAAGCATTATGTAATATTAATGCCGATATGATTATTGAAACAATTAATCAGAAACTAAGCGATAATGAGCTAATTTCTCTAATCAAACAACATGATATCGTTATTGATTGCACCGATAATTTAACCAGCCGTGAACAAATTAATCGCTGTTGTTTTATCGAAAAGAAACCATTAATTTCTGGTGCAGCAATCCGCATGGAAGGTTTACTCACTGTATTCAATTATCAAGAGAATCAACCATGCTATCAATGCTTAAGTCAATTATTTGGGCAAAACCAGCTGACTTGTATTGAAGCGGGTGTAATGGCACCATTAGTTGGTATGTTCGGTTCAATGCAAGCTCTAGAGGCAATCAAAGTACTTACCAATTATGGAAAGCCTTTAATTGGTCGAGTTCTAATGATTGATAGTATGACAATGGAATTTAACCAAGTCATATTTACTAAACAAACTAATTGTATTGTGTGTGGAAACCAACATGCTAAACAGGATTGAAAATGCAAATAAATCGTATCATTTTAGCACCAATGGAAGGGGTTCTTGATTATCATGTGCGGCAAATATTGACCGAAATCAATCAATTTGATTATTGTGTAACTGAATTTGTAAGAGTAACCCAGCATAAATTATCAAACCGAACTTTTTATCGACTATGTCCAGAACTTTATAATGAAGGAAAAACCTTATCAGGAACACCAGTCCGAGTTCAACTATTAGGACAATCTCCTGAATGGATGGCAGAAAATGCCATTAAAGCGCTTGAACTAGGTTCTTATGGCATAGATATCAATTTTGGTTGTCCTGCTAAAACCGTTGTTGGCAGCCATGGCGGTGCTTATTTATTACAATATCCCGAGCAAATATTGAAGATTGTAACGCAGGTTAGGACAGCAATTGGCTCTATCCCAACTTTATCGGTTAAAATTCGATTAGGTTGGGATGATAAATCTCACTGTTACGAAATAGCCAAAGCAATTGAACAAGCTGGCGCTAATGAAATTGCTATTCATGGACGAACCAAAATAGATGGATATAAAGCCGAGAAAATTGATTGGCCAACTATTGGTAAAATTAAACAAAAATTAACCATTCCTGTTATTGCTAATGGTGAAATATTTTCTGCTGAAGATGCTAAAAATTGCATAACACAAAGTCATACAAATGACATTATGCTAGGTCGAGGAATACTTAATATTCCTAATTTAGCCAACACAATTCGTTTTAATCATTCACCATTAAATTGGCATCAAGTAATGCAATTACTACTTCGTTATGCAATGACATCAATCGAAGATGTTAAACCACTTTACCATTCGGCTAGGATAAAGCAGTGGTTAGCTTATTTAAGGCAATATTACCCACAAGCATCAATATTATTACCTGAAATCAGGCAACTAAAATCACAAAATGATATCTGCGAATTCCTGAAAAACCGCCTAGCTAATTAGAGGTAATCTAATCGATTTTATTGTCTATATTTCGTGTCTTATTAAAATGATATTGAGTAGTGATATTAAGAATTATGCAAATTAATGAACTAAACAATAACAACAAAAACAATTTATGAATACTATTAAAAATAGCATTAAATGAATCAACATAATATTTTGATGGATTATTATCGATAAAACTAAAGACAATAAAAATCACCGATAAAATCAAAATACTTGATATTGATATGCTTTTAACAAGTTTTCCATATCGAATTTTATTAGAGAAAATCGTAAAATTCCGCTTACTTACGATAAGACCTAGTAATACTGCAAACAAATAAATAGCCGCTAAATAATTATGTAATGTACCGGAAAATAGCGCTGTAAAAGCGTTACTTTCCAAAATATAACCTTTCAATAATATAAAACAGCTAAAAGTAGAAAAAACAATATGATGAATTTGTGAGTGATTCTTTTCAGTTAAAAGAAACTTATTTGGGCTTTTAACAAAATACCCTTTAGAGAATTCAATTAAATAATATAACAGCAAAGCTTCAAGTAAATATCGAATAATAGCAAAGGTTATGCTAAGAAATATTTGTTCGAACGGCGATAGAGTTTGCAAGTGGATGTTAGTATTTATCGAAATAAAATAAGCTATAATTGAATAAATCGACATTAAAATGATTAATGAAATGACATTAATTCTATTAACTATATTAATGTGGGCTGAATACAGAAATAACGTTAAAATACCAAACGTCCATAGAATTTCAACCAAACAAACATCTAAAAGAATTCGCAAAAAGAATGATGAATTAAAAAAAAGATGCCAAAATAGACTTTGTGGCAATAAAATATCTGCTTGTGAAAATAAAGCAAATATATTCAATAATATGCTTATTAAAAAGTAAATTAAACAGCCTATCAACGGTAGCTTAAAAAAACTCTTTTCCATATGTATATTGCATTTCATTTCATTTCCTTTCATTCATTCTTTTTTACTATCAAATTTTAAAAAATAATATTTAGTCACTTTATTTAAAATTAGATAAGTTAATAAAAGAAAAAGTACAACTAAAAAAAGCAGTTTAACATAATCTAAGATTAACGAGTAATAATCAAAATAAAAACTTCTAGGCTTTCCTCTAAGAAGTAAAAAAATTAAAACATTAAGTAACAACAAGATACTGGATACGAATACACTTTTAAACAACCTTTCATATTGAAATTCATCAAAAGAAATCATGAAATTTTTTTTACTAGCACGCATACAAAATAGTATAAAAAGAACAAAAATAAATTTTAAATTAGGATTAACATATTTATCACAAAAAACTTCAATTATTTGAAATCCACTATAAAAAATTGGACAAATAAATGCTAAAAAAAGTATCGCATGAATTAAACTACTATTTTGGGGCGTTAAACGAAAAGCTTGCCGATGTTTAAAAAAAAATTTTTTTGATAATTTAATCAAATAATACAGAAATACAGAATAAAAAATATAATGAAGAAAAGTGAATGCAGAATAACATAATATACGCTGTGATGAAGAAGATAGCACATCAATATAAGTGTCAAAAAAACACCATATACAAATAGTGATGCCTGAATATATTAATATTAATAGCATTAATAAAAGGACATTATGTATGTTAACAAGATAAATATTATTAAAATGAAAAAATAATGTTAATAATCCAAAAAGCCATAACGCTTCGAAAAATTGATATAAAAAAAACGAATCTAATAAGTTAACGGAGTTAAGATAATCCCAAAGTGATTCTTGTGAAAAACCTATATCTGGTAGATAAGAGTAATACAAGATAATCAATAAAAAACTCAGAAACAAATTAATTGTACATCCTATTATCGACAATTTAAAAAAAGATGCTTTCTCCATTTAACGTCCTTATTATCTATATTTATTCAATTCGTTTAATAAAATGCTTTATTTTAAAACCCATTAAAGCCAGTGTTCCAAAATAGATAAAAATACCGATAATAACCAACAGTAATAACCGTCCGACTCTGGCTAACATTGAGCCAGTTGACCAATCGGGTAATAACTGTGCACCAAACCACAAAGTAAAAGACATCAATATAACAGCAATAATTACCTTGATTAAAAATCGATACCAGCCAGGTTGAGGTTGATAAAGATTCTTTTTACGCAATTGCCAAAATAATAAACCGGCATTAAAACAAGCAGCAAGCCCAATTGATAATGAAAGTCCTGCATGTTGTAATGGCCCAATAAATGCCAAATTCATTAACTGAGTTAATATCAAAGTGACAATAGCTATTTTAACGGGGGTTTTAATATCTTGTCTGGAATAAAACGCAGGAGCCAATACTTTAATTAAAATCAGCCCTAGTAAACCAATTGAATACGCAATTAATGCACGTTGAGTCATTAACGTATCATTCAAAGTAAATTGCCCATACTCGAAAAGAGTTGATATTAATGGTTTTGAAATAACACCTAATGCTACAGTACTTGGCAAAGCTAATAAAAAGCAGAGACGAAGCCCCCAATCTAATAGCTCTGAATATTGTTTGTGGTCACCTTTAGCAAAACTTTTAGCTAAAGATGGCAATAAAATAGTCCCTAGTGCCACACCGAGTACACCGGCAGGAAATTCCATAAGTCGGTCAGCATAATACATCCAAGAAACAGAACCAGAAATTAAGAATGATGCAAATATTGTGTTAATGATTAACGATATTTGACCAACCGAAACACCTAAAATTGCAGGACCCATTTGTTTTAATACTCGCCAAACACCACTATCTTTAAAACTAATCCGTGGCAAAACTAACATACCAATCTTTTTTAAATATGGTAGCTGATAAAGCAGTTGTAAAATACCACCAATAACTACCGAAACAGCAAGTGCAAGTACCGGAGGATTAAAATAAGGAGTTAAAAATAATGTACAAACTATCATACTTAAATTAAGTAAAGTTGGTACAAACGCAGGAACAGAAAAACGATTCCAAGTATTAAGTATGGCACCAACTAATGATGCAAGTGAAATAAAAAAGATATAGGGAAATGTTATTCTCAACATCACAGTAGCAAGCTCAAACTTTTCAGTTGAATCTTGCATAAATCCGGGGGCAGTTAACATTATTATAAAAGGTGCAGTTATAACACCAATTAAGGTAACAATAGCTAATACTAACGTTAGTAGCCCAGCGACATAAGCCACAAAAGTACGTGATGCCTCAATACCTTGTTGATTTTTATATTCAGCTAAAATTGGTACAAACGCCTGTGAAAATGCACCTTCGGCAAAAATACGGCGAAGCAAGTTTGGTAATTTGAAAGCAACAAAAAAGGCATCAGTTGCCATTCCTGCACCAAAAAAACGGGCAATAATTGCATCACGAACAAAGCCTAAAACGCGTGATACCATTGTCATTGAACTAACTGTAGCTAAAGATTTTAAAAGATTCATATATAATTTATGTACAAAGTACATAGCCAAAAACGATTAATTAGGCATAGTCTACAAACTATTGTTCTAAATCACCATGATTTTTTAATAAGCAATATTTTTAACAGCTACCGTCAGAGAATACTGACGGTAAATAAACTAACGATCTTTTAAAGGTATAAATGACATAAGTTGACCAATGTTTTTATAGGCTGGACGTATAATTCGACGATCATCAAAATTAAGTTCTTCAATACGATGAGCACACCAACCTACAATTCGCGACATAGCAAATAATGGTGTATACACTTCTTTAGGTAAGCCAATCATGTCATAAACAAAACCAGAATAAAAATCGACGTTAGCACAGACTTGTTTTTTGGTTCTGGCATTTTTACGATTCACCACTGCATGAATAGCTCGTTCTTCTAATAAATTTAAGAAGTTATACTCTTTTTCACGGCCTTTTTCTTGAGCGAGTTTATATGCCATCTCTTTTAGTAACATTGCCCGAGGATCTGATACCGTATAAACAGCATGACCAATACCATAAATTAACCCTTTTTGATCAAAGACCTCTTTATTTAAAATACGTTGTAAATAAGCATCAATTTCATTTACATCAGCCCAATTTTTAATCTCATCAGCAAGATGTTTAAGCATTTTTCCGACTTGTAAATTTGCTCCACCATGTAATGGGCCTTTCAATGATCCAATCCCGGCGGCAATTGATGAGTATGTATCAGTACCAGTTGAACTTGTTACCCGAACGGTAAAGGTCGAGTTATTACCACCACCATGCTCAGCATGAATAATCATCGCTAAATCAAGTACTCTTACATCTAACTCTGTATATCCTCCTGATCCTTTCATCATATAAAGAAAATTTTCCGCAATTGAGAAATCCTCATGAGGATGGCGAATATGTAAGGATTTACCTTTAGCGCTATGGCTTAACATATTATAAGCATACGCAATAATAGCTGGAAATTTTGCAATCAGATCTATGGATTGACGCATTAAATTATCGCGAGAAGTATCATCTGGCTGTGAATCATAAGTATACATTTCTAGAACAGTTCGAGCCAAAATGTTCATTACATCGTGCCCTTCAAGCTCCATAATTGCAATCTTGGTTTGCTTTTCTAATGCCATTGATTCACAAAGTAAACGTGAGAAATCACGTAATTCTTCTTTATCGGGCAAAGAACCAGATAAGAGTAAATAAATAGTCTCTTCGAAACCTGTACGTTGTTCTTTTTGTGCATTATGTACTAATTCTTCAATATCAATACCACGGTACAATAATTTACCTGCGATGGGTTTCAATGAACCATCATCTAAGCGTTCATAACCTAGTACATCGCCAATTTTAGTTAATCCTACCAAAACGCCAGTATGATCGGCATTACGCAATCCACGTTTTACATTAAATTGTTCAAATAGCTGTGATTCAATTTTGCTCGTGTTTTTAATCGTTTCCGATAATTTATAAACCAAAAACTTTTCTTTCATTAATCACCTCCCTTTTGAACTATAATTTATCAATTACTGCTTGAGTAAATTGGGTTGTTGATAGTGATTGTCCATTGTGCATAAAGCGCGCTAAATCTGCAGTTGCTTTGCCTGATTGAAATAAGCTTTCCATAGCATTAGTAATTAGTTGTCCAACTTCATGCCATCCTAAATATTCAAACATCATTACGCCAGATAATAATAGTGATGATGGATTAGCTTGATTTTGACCAGCTATATCCGGGGCAGTTCCGTGGGTTGCCTCAAAGATAGCATGTCCGGTTAAATAGTTAATATTAGCGCCTGGTGCTATACCTATTCCTCCTACCATCGCAGCTAGCTGGTCAGAAACATAATCACCATTAAGGTTTAATGTTGCAACAACAGAATAATCTTCCGGTTTTAATAAGGTATTTTGTAAGAACGCATCACAAATAACATCTTTTATGATTAATCTACCGGCTGATTTAGCGGTTTGTAATGCTTGTTCAGCTGCAGCCTTACCCTCGGCTTTTTGAATTTTGCCATATTGATTAATGGTGAACACCGCGTCAGAAAATTCTCTTTCCGCAAGTTCATAGCCCCATTGCTTAAATCCACCTTCAGTAAATTTCATAATATTACCTTTATGAACTAAAGTAACCGACGGTAATTTATGTTGTAGTGCATAGTTAATGGCAGATCGAATTAAACGTTCCGATCCCTCAATTGAAACAGGTTTAACACCAAAAGCTGATGTATTAGGAAAACGTACTTTGCTCACTTGCATTTGTTCAGATAAAAAATGATAGAACTTTTCAGCTTCAGCAGTACCTTGTTGCCATTCAATCCCGGCATAAATATCCTCGGTATTTTCACGGAAAATCGTCATACTGACCTTTTCAGGATGCTTTAATGGTGATTCAACCCCTTTAAACCAGCGCACAGGGCGTAAACAGACATAAAGATCTAATTCTTGTCGTAACGCAACATTAAGTGAACGGATCCCACCACCAACAGGTGTCATTAATGGCCCTTTGATACCAACAAGATAATGTTTAAAAGCATTCATGGTATCATCTGGAAGCCATGTACCATTTAGGTTATATGATTTTTCGCCAGCAAGTACTTCTTTCCATTGAATACTACGCTTACCTTGATAAGCTTTTTCAATAGCTTTATCAAAAATTGTTTGAGCAGCCTGCCAAATCTCTTTGCCAACACCATCACCTTCAATAAAAGGAATAGTTGGATGATTTGGGACGACTAATTGTCCATTTTCAATTGAAACTTGCTGATTCATATTGTCTCTTCCTCTTATCTGTTACTTAAATTCTTCTTTTAGCTTATTTAATGCACTACCCGCTTTAAACCACTCAATTTGTGCGTGATTGTAAGTATGTGCAACAGCAAAAGATTCTATGCTACCATCATGATGATGAAGGGTTAATGTTAGATTTTTACCTGGAGCAAAATCACTAAGTCCAGTAATGCTGATTTGGTCATCTTCTTGAATTTTGTTGTAATCATCCTTATTAACAAAAGTTAGCGCTAACATACCTTGTTTTTTCAGATTCGTTTCATGGATACGAGCGAAAGATTTAACGACAATTGCTTTAACATTCAAAAAACGAGGCTCCATTGCAGCATGCTCGCGAGATGACCCCTCTCCATAATTCTCTTCGGCTACTACTATAGAACCCATTCCTTGCGCTTTTAATTTACGAGCCAAAGCAGGTACTTCAATATAATCACCAGATTGAGTATCTAAAACACTATTGGTTTTTTGATTGAAGGCATTAACAGCACCAATTAACATATTATTCGAAATATTATCTAGATGACCGCGGAATTTTAACCATTTACCGGCCATTGAAATATGGTCTGTGGTACATTTACCCGTTGCTTTAATCAACAATGGTTGGCAGAGAATATCTTTACCATCCCATGGAGAAAAAGGTGCAAGCTGTTGTAAACGTTCAGAATGCGGATCGATATTTACTTCAACCGAACCACCATCAGCAATTGGCTTTATATATCCGGCATCATCGACAGCAAATCCTCGTTTTGGTAACTCATCACCGATAGGTTCCGGCAGCTTAACTTTTTCACCTTTATCATTAATTAGTTCATCAGTTATTGGATTAAAACTTAATTTACCAGCAATCGATAATGCAACAACAATTTCGGGCGAACACACAAATGCATAAGTGTTTGGACTACCATCATTTCGTTTAGCAAAATTACGATTAAACGAAGTAACTATCGAATTTTTGTGCTCATCGGCAACATCATCACGACGCCATTGGCCTATACAAGGACCACAGGCATTAGCCATAATATCTGCTCCTGCTTGTTCAAAACACTGCAAAATACCATCACGTTTAGAAGTATATTTAACTTGTTCTGAACCAGGATTAATAATTAGTTTTGCATTTACTTTTAAGCCTAATTTATTGGCACTATCGATTACAGAAGCAGCTCGCATCATGTCTTCATATGAAGAGTTAGTACATGAACCAATAAGACCTACCTCCATATTATCAGGATAATCATGTTGTTGAACTGCGTTTGCTAGCTGTGAAATTGGATAAGCTAAGTCAGGTGTAAATGGACCATTTACATAAGGCTCTAACGTCGACAAATCAATTTCGATAACTTGATCATAATAGCTTTCTGGAGCATCTAAAACAGCTGCATCAGGATTAAAACAAGAGATTAATGTATTTGCTAAATCAACTACCTCTTGACGACCGGTCATGGTTAGATAATCAGCTGATTTTTGGCTATAAGGAAATATTGAAGTGGTCGCTCCTACTTCAGCCCCCATATTACAAATCGTAGCTTTACCAGTAGCAGACAACGACTCAGTACCCTCTCCAAAATATTCAATGATTGAATTGGTGCCTCCTTTGACGGTTAGTATTCCAGCCAACTTTAAGATGACATCTTTGGGAGAGGCCCAACCGGATAATTTCCCAATTAATTTTACACCGATGATTTTCGGCATTTTCAATTCCCATGGCATACCAGCCATAACATCAACCGCGTCAGCCCCACCAACACCAATAGCAATCATCGATAAACCACCAGCATTTGGTGTGTGTGAATCAGTACCAATCATCATTCCACCCGGAAAGGCATAATTTTCAAGTACCACTTGATGAATAATTCCGGCATCAGGTTTCCAAAATCCAATACCATATTTGTTCGATACATCACGTAAAAACTGATAAACTTCATGGTTATTACTTTCAGCAATAATCAGGTCATCATGAGCATTTTTATAGGCTTGTATCAGGTGATCACAGTGAACTGTTGATGGAACAGCAACTCGTTTACGTCCAGAATTCATCAGTTGTAATAAAGCCATTTGCGCAGTTGCATCTTGCATTGCAACCCGATCAGGTGAAAAATTTACGTAATCCTCCCCCCTTTTATAAGCTTTCAGTTCTTCATCTTCGGCAAGATGAGCATAGAGAATTTTTTCCGTCAATGTTAATGGTTTTCCAATTTTCTGGCGGATAACATCAATTTTTTGTGGATAACTCTGATAAATACCTTTTATTAAATCAATATCGAAAACCATAATGAAGCTCCCATTGCTGATATTATAATATCCTTTAAAGCTCTATTCACAAGTGCAACAATTGAATATTTATTCTTTTTTTTTGATTAATTATTCGCATAATATAGCATTGTTTTTATTTTATGCAATCCTATCGTAATTGCTACTATCAATATTATTAGCAGTAATTAGTTTAGACTTGTTAACTAGTACAAATTCTATACTAGCGGAATATTAAATATTATGCACATTAAAGAAAATTCAAAATTAGCAAATTGCATAAGTAAAAATAATGTGAAAATTTTGAGGAGAGGGGTTTTTGAAGCCATAAAATAACAAAAACAGGATGTTTTTTGATATTAATAAATGACTTTTTTACAACATCTAAATTTTATTTTAAGTTTTTTAGCATTAATCTCATTATTCAAATTAGTTGTGCTTTAGATCAGAATTATTTAATCAGTCGCTAAAAGATAAGAATAATTAAAAAAGGGAATACTATTCCCTCTTTAATGTATTAAAACTTAATTTAACTCTGATAAATATTTATCAATAATTATAATTTATAACTAGCAGTTAATAAGAAAGCTCTAGGCGTGCCTGGCATACTACTTGATCGCCAATACTCTTTACCCAATAAATTAGTTACTGCTAAGGTTACATCAACAGATCGTGTTTGATAACCAACTGCCACATTCCATGTTCCATAACCGGGACGTTTAACCAGATTTTTATCATCGTTATACATTGAGCCTTTATAATTAAATTCTACTTCGGTAAACCAATTCTCGTAAGGTAAATAGCGAACACCAATATGACCACTATGTTTGGCTGTGTTAGATAAATACTTACCTTTATTATCAGGTGTTTTTTTATCTTTATGAACTTTAGCCTGTTGATAACCAATACCACTATTGAGATACCAATTTTTACTCAATTGTCCTATTGCGCTTAATTCTATACCTTGGCTTTGATCACTACCTCTAACCTGCCAATTATAAGGGGCATTGATGGCATCTGGTTGATAACGAACATTATACAGTTCAAGGTCATAAAGAGCTATTTGAGAAGATAGCTTATCATTAAACCAATCACTCTTAATCCCGATTTCATACTGGCGTGAATATTGAGGTTTATCATCATAAACCGTCTTAGAATCTGTAGCAATGGTAATCAAACCTCGACCACCATAAGGTGCAAAATTTTTACTATAAGAAGCATAAAAACTTTGTGACTCTATTGGCTGCCAAATTAATCCTATCCGTGGACTTAAAGAGTGACCATCATAAGAGCGACTTTGATGATTTAATTTATTATCCGAAGCAAACTCATAATTATCATAACGTAATCCTGCCAGTAATTTCCATTGTTCAGTAAAACTAATGAGATCTTGCCAATATAATCCTTTAGATGTAGCTTTATGATTTGTCTTAGTACTTAATTTATTGTAACGAGGCTTTTTAGAGTTCCAGTGAGGATGAAACGGATCAATCGCTTCTGGATATTCACTAGTTAAAGCTAATCGAGGTTGTCGTTTTTCAATATTATATTCAATTCCGATTAACATATCATGAGCTATACTTGCCGTAGCAAATTTACCCGCTAAATCAAGCGTATTACTATAGGTTTTGTTTGAAGTTTCTTGCCATGCTCGACGGAATTTCAATTTACCTTGGTAGTTACAAGAGGTATTTCTACTAGTTTTTCCATTCAGATCACAATAAGTACCCGCATAAAGATGATCAAAATTTTGATCTGCTTTACGATACAAGTTTGTTAATTTGATAGACCAATCATGATTAAATTGGTAGCCTATTACCGAACGTAACGAATTAAAATTATCTTTGACATAGTCATCTGGATGCGAATAAGCTGTTTTGATCGAAACACCTTTAGGTAAATCATAATAAGCTGGAGCCCGATCTGGTTTACGCCATAATTTATCATTAGTATATTGCACTAACCAATTAAATCCTTCCAAATTATCATACAATAAACTTGGAGAAATCATTGTATCGCGTTGTTTAATTCCTTTACGGAAACTTTTATCCGATTGATGATCAATGGTCATTCGTACCGCAAGCTTATCATGTAAAACATGGTTAATATCTACCATTCCACCATATTTATCCCAAGATCCACCACGTATACTTAATATCTTTGGAGAATCAAAGTTGGCTTGTTTACTGATCATATTTATTATTCCGCCACCAGAACCTCGGCCATATAGTACCGAGGCAGGCCCTTTTAATACTTCAATTCGCTCGATATTAGCGGTACTTTGCCTAACCTGTCCGCTCGCACGAACACCATCTCGATAAATATCACCAGAACTTGCGGAAAAACCTCTAATTTTTATGCCTTCATCCCGCATATCATAAGTTGCATCAACACCAGGCAATTTATTGACAATAATACTTAGGTCACTTTGTCCATAAATTTTCTCTTGTTCAAGATTAACCGAATTGATCGTTTGTGGTATATCCTTAATATCAAAGGATGTTTTAGTTGCTGTTGATGATTTTTTTATGCGCTGATCATTATTATCCTTAATAGTTGCGACAACTTTCATAGTTTCAATTTCATTATCATCATTAACTTTTTCTTGGGCGTTAACTATAAAAGCTGCTGAGCCCAATATACAAGGTAAGACTAATTGATTAACTAATTTCATTATTTTTCCTATTATTTGCAGTGTTATCTAATTAATTTCCAAATAACAACAAATAATGATAATGATTATTATTTACCTTTACAAATTATTTTATATTTTTTAACTAATTAAAAATTGGTTATCAACACATATCTTATTGAAATTAATTCATATTATTAGAATAATTTAATTAATTTTAGTTAGGAAACAACTTACTAGTTTAAGGAAGTTTTAGAAATGATAAAAAATTTAATAAAAGATAATAAAAATAAGTTTTGACGAATTTGTCGAACGCAAACGCTCTCATCGCTTTATCTATTGATTTTAATTGAGTTGCTTTTTTAATGATGGAGAAGAAGTGGTGGGTCGTGAGCGATTCGAACGCTCGACAAACGGATTAAAAGTCCGCTGCTCTACCGACTGAGCTAACAACCCATTTTGATAATATGACTCTTGTGAAATAACTTTTTGTTTCAAGCAATTTCGGGTTGCTATAATACTTAGAATTGTAGAAAGGCGCAACCCTTTTATTGCTATTTTTATTCGATAGCTGGTTATTTATACACTTTATTATAAGGATGCCAGTTTTTTATTTGCTTGCCTAACTGCATTTTTATCTTTAGCGTATTTACTTACCACTTGTTGGAAAACAGTTTTAGCATTTTTTTTATCACCTTTATCAAGGAAGATAACACCTACTTTATAAAGACTATCAGCAGCTTTTGGTGAAGAAGGAAAATCTTTTACTACTGTTGCATAATAGAATGAAGCATCATCTTTTTTGCCTTTTTTATAACAAAGTTGACCTAGCCAATAGTTGACATTTGCACGATAATTTGTCTTTGGATAAGCTTTTAAGAAATTTTGAAAGGCAACAATAGCATTATCGCTTTGTTTGTCATCATTTATGAACTGCATGATGAAATTATAATCAGCTTTATCATTTCCTGATGTCGACCAGCCAGATAAGTCTGAAGATGATTGCTCTAAAGTTACAGTTGAATCGGAACTGTCTTCTTGTGATCCTGTATTGGAATTATTTACAGAGAAACCATTACCGTTAGCGATTTCCTGCAAAATCATTTTTTGACGTTCAATAGCCTGATTAAGCTGGTGCCGTGTCTCTTCTAATTGGCCACGTAGTGTATCTAAATCAGATTGTAGATCACTAATCTTTTGTTGGTTCTGAATGATTAACTGCGCTTGAGCTTGTATTGCTCTATCCACGTCAGAACTACCTGCTGCACAACCATAACTTGCAAACAAAAGAAATAAGGACAATGTGATTATTTTTTTATACATATTATGTAAACTCAACGTGAACTTTGGAAACAGAAAACGGCTGATAAATCAGCCGTCATTAGATAGGATTAGAATCCAGCGTAAGTAACTACTGCACGACGGTTTTTAGCATAAGCTGCTTCGTTGTGACCTAATACTGCTGGTTTTTCTTTACCATAAGAAACGATTGATAGTTGTTCACCAGAAACACCATTACCTTGTAAGTAAGATTTAACTGCTGATGCACGACGTTCACCTAAAGCGATATTATATTCTGGAGTACCACGCTCATCGGCATGACCTTCGATAATAACATTTAAGTTAGTTGTACGAATAAATACAGCATGTGCATTTAATAATGTTTCATATTCTGCTTTAACATTGTATTTATCATAATCAAAATAAACAGTGTTAACTTGTTTTAGTTTTTGAAGTTGCTCTAAAGCTTCTTTTGATAAAACACCATTACCACCTACTTTGCTAATGCTGTTTGAAGCACATGCAGTTACAGCCATTAATGGTAAAGCAACCGCAGCTACTTTAAGAAATTTAGAAATTTGCATTGTATTAACTCCTTTTTTTTAAATAAATTTTACATCTAACCAACTTCAAAGTAACTCCCGTTACTAACT
Source organism: Gilliamella sp. A7 (assembly GCF_002142015.1). Classification (NCBI taxonomy): domain Bacteria; kingdom Pseudomonadati; phylum Pseudomonadota; class Gammaproteobacteria; order Orbales; family Orbaceae; genus Gilliamella; species Gilliamella sp. A7. The sequence continues at coordinate 11,469 of NZ_NASN01000006.1, read as the reverse complement.
AGAAAGATTAGAAGCATATATTATAACGACCTTAACATTTACACAATTTTAATAATGTTATTATTGCTTAAAATTTAGTCAATCTTATAAATAAGGTGACCAAGAAGGAAATTTTACTTGCCCATCTGTCGCAGGTAAACTTGCCTTAAAATTACCATCAGTTGAAACAAGATTTAAAATAGTACCCAAACCTTGTGAAGAACTATAGATAATCATAGTACCATTTGGAGCAATACTCGGGGTTTCATCTAAGAAAGTATCAGTTAATCGTTGATATGTATTACTTTCTATATCATATCGAGTAATATGTTGCTCACCATTATTAGTAGATATTACAGCAATGAACTTACCATCTGGAGATACGCGTGCATTTTGATTTTGAGTATTGTCCCAAGTGACCCGTTGTGATTCCCCACTACTAATATTAATTGAATAAAGTTGCGGACGGCCAGCCTGATCAGAGGTATAAACTATGGTTTGATTATCTGGCATCCAAGAAGGTTCTGTATCATTACTACGTCCTGATGTTATTTGGGTAATCTTTTTAGAACTCAAATTCATCATGTACAAATTTAAACTTCCCCCTTTTGACAAAGCAAAAGCTAATTTTTTTCCATCAGGCGAAAATGCCGGTGCGCCATTGTGTTGAGGGAATGAAGCAATTGTTTCAACCGCACCACTGTCTAACGTTTTTAAAACTAAAGCAGAACGACCACTTTCAAAAGTTACATAAGCTAATTTTTTACCATCAGGAGACCAAGTGGGCGACATTAAAGGTTCTTTAGAGCGATGCACTGTGATTTGATCATAGCCATCATAATCTGATACACGCAATTCATGGGTATAAGGTCCTTTTTTGTTTTTTACCACATAAGCGATACGAGTTCTAAATGCACCCTTAATACCGGTTAATGCCTCAAAAATTTCATCACTTACTGTGTGAGAAGCATAACGTAACCAACGTTGTTCTATAGAAAATTGATTCTCAGCTAATACGGTACCTGGTCTTTCAACAGTATCAACTAATTGATAAGTTATAAGATATTTTCCTGAAACATCTGGTTGAATTGATCCTACTACAATAGCAGAAATACCCATATTACTCCAAACACCTGAATTAACTTCGGAAGCAGTAGTTGGCTTTTGTGGCATTGCAGCTATGTCAATAGGATTAAATTTACCACTATTACGCAAATCGGATGCGACAATGTTATCTACAAGTTGGGGAGGTTGTCCGCTGCCAGTCCATTTAAATGGTACAACAGCAATAGGTTTAGCTGAACTAACTCCATCAGTAATTACAATTCTAACTTCAGCTGTAGCCATCATTGTAGATAATAAAACAAAACAAGCTATCAAAAAGCGAGAAGCAAATTTGATCATCTTAAATTCCTTAATCAAAGCGAAATACCCTAGGTTAAAATATTTTTAACCCCATATAAAGAAAAGTAAAAGTATTTTAAAATTGAAATATTACAATTAATTAATAATAGATACTATGCTTTACAAAATATAGTTAATTTTACAGCGAGAAAGATAGCCGATATTAAATAACAAGTCTATAGCCTTTTGAGTAAAAAAGATTTTTTTAATTTATACTATTATATCTTTTTAAAATCCACAAATACATTGTTTATTATCTATACTATTCCGAATTAGAGTAAGTTAAAAGTGATTGATGAGTCTTTTTATATAATTTGAAGCTAAAAAAATGGAATTAATATTTCTATCAATAATTGAAACAATTGTCAGAAAAGAAAAATATCAGTAATTTTTATCTATTATTTTTGGCAAGTTTCACAATAAAAAGTGTTACGCTGTCCTATTCTATTAGACTTAATATTAGATTGACAAATTAAGCATTTCTCACCTTCTCGGCCATATACTTGGAGGTTCTGAACAAAGTAACCTGGCTTACCATCAGATTGAACAAAATCTTTAAGTGTCGTTCCTCCTTGTTCTATAGATTTTGTAAGTACCAGCTTAATTGCTGTTACTAATCGTTTACATTCGGCTAATGTTAAGCTACTAACTTTTCGATTCGGATTAATTCTAGCTAAAAACAATGATTCTGATGCATAAATATTACCAACACCAACGACAATATGATTATCCATAATCCAGCTTTTGATTGGTATTTTTCGATTTTTAACTTTTTCAAATAAATAATGAGCTGAAAAGTCATCACTCAACGGTTCTGGTCCCAAGTGCTTCAATTGAGTTAATTCGTCAATCGAATGAGTCCATAACCATGAACCAAAACGCCTTGGATCGGTATATCTTAATCTCACGCCATTTGCTAATACTAAATCTACATGATCATGTTTAGCTGGTGGTTGATTTGTCTCTAATATCCGCAAACTACCAGACATTCCCAAATGAATGACAACCCAATCATGAGTCAGCTGTAATAGCAGATATTTGGCACGCCTTTTAACATCTACTATCACTTGCCCTTGAATATTATTAATTGTTTCATCTATGGGCCAACGAAGCTTTGGATTTCGGACAACAATCTGCTTAATAGCTTGGCCTTTCAAATAAGGTAAAATACCTCGTCGACTTGTCTCAACTTCTGGTAATTCGGGCATATAATAACCTCATTTAATTATTTAACAAGTCTGTCACCCAACTTGGTGCCTGTTGGCTAGCCGAACATAAACTTTGAGGATTATTTGTCCATGCAGGTAAACTACGTACACCACTTCCATCACACTGCCATTGTCCATTAATATCAATAGGTACCATAAATATATTTTGTGGCACAGGAAGTTGTAACCTTTTTGGCGGATTATTTTGTAAGTATTCGCTATATATTTTTAAGGCACCCGTTGCCCCCGTTAATTTCATCGGAGAATGATCATCAAGACCTATCCAAACTACGGCAACATTTTTACCATCAATTCCTGTAAACCAGCTATCACGAGAATCATTACTGGTCCCGGTTTTCGCAGCTAACTTAAATGATCCATATTTAGCTTTTAAAGAACGCGATGTTCCCGATTCAACTACTTGTTGCATCGCATAAGTCGTCAAATAAGCCGACTGTTGAGAAACAGCTTGAATTTGTTGTGGGTAACTTTGATAAACGAGTTCGCCCTTATCGGACAATACATATCTTAAAATTGTTAATGGTGCCCGTTGACCATTATTCGAAATAGTTTGGAACATCTGTGCGGTTTCTAAAGGTGTTAGCTCTAGCGCACCCAATAATCGTGATGGTAAATTCGGAATACGATCTTCAGGAACACCTAATGCTTGTAAAGTATTCTTGGTTGCATCTAAACCTAACGCCATACCTAAATTAACGGTAGGGACGTTAAGTGAAAGGGCAAATGCATCAATTAACATCACGTTATCGCGATACTTACGATCAAAATTCTTTGGTTGCCAATAACCACCATTATCCAACTTTATCGATAATGGGCTATCATCAAGCCAAGTATTAAGCTGATAATGTGCCGGTTGGCCTAATGCTGTTAAGTAAGTTGATGGTTTTGCAAGTGAACCAATTGCTCGTCTTGTTAACCAAGCACGATTATAACCAGGATAACGAGGTTCAGCACTACCAATAATTGCACGAATTTCACCAGTTTCACGACTGACAATAACCATTGCAGTTTGTAGATCTTTATTCGTAGATTTACGTAAATTTTCAATTTCCTTGGTTACAGATTGTTCAGCTGCAGCTTGAGCTACAGGATCAAAGGTGGTGAATATTTTCATACCGGAAAGGTGATCTGCTTTATCACCTAACTGTTTTCTCAGCTCACTACGTACAACTTGCATAAATGCTGGTTGTGGAGATATCACTCCTCCTTTTGGTAAAACAGAAAGTGGACGCTGACTGAGTAGGTTGAATAACTCCTCATCTATAATCCCTTGCTGTTCAGCAAGCTTTAAGACAACATTACGGCGCTCAATCACTTGTTGTGGTTGTGTCCAAGGATTATAATATGAAGCGCCTTTTACCATACCCACTAATACAGCTTGTTGATCCAATGATAATTCATTAACTGGACGGCCAAAGTAATAAAGACTTGCTAATGGGAAGCCATGGATCTCTTCACTACCAGCTTGCCCTAGATAAACCTCATTTAAATACAGTTCTAAAATACGTTCTTTACTATAACGAGCATCTAAAATTATAGCCATATATGCTTCACGTATTTTACGGCTTAAGCTTCTTTCATTAGTCAAAAATAGGTTTTTAACTGTTTGTTGTGTTAATGTACTGCCACCTTCAGTTCGACCAGTAGTCAAATTGACAAAGATAGCTCGACCAATAGAATATAAACTTACACCATGATGGTCATAAAAACGTTTATCTTCAGTTGCAATTAAAGTTTTAACTAACGAATCAGAAAACTCTTTTAACGGGACAAAAAGGCGTTGTTCACCATTAGGTGAATGCATCATGGTTATTAATTTAGGGTCGATCTTAAGCAAACCAAAGTCACGACCAGTATCTAAATTAGATATACGATCAATTCTATTATCATAAAAAGTAATTCTGACACGAAAAGCTTGCTCTTCGCCATCAGGGAAAGTAAATGGTCGTCGATAAATCTCAACAGAATCATTTTGGACAATAAATTCGCCAGGACGAGTTGCTTTACTATCTTGCTGACGATATTGTGCACCTTTTAACAACGTAACAACATCACTCAGGCTATAATCACTATCAGGTTCAAGATCAACAATTTGCCCATACACAGCAGCTGGTAATTCCCAGACATTACCATCGATCCGTTCTTTAATTTGTTGATCTAAATAAATTCCATAAACAACAGTTACTGCAACAAATATAAGAAATAACTTAAATAGCAACCACCAGATACGGCGCCACCATGATTTGTTATTTTTCTTCGAAGTTTTTTTATTAGATGTCTTTTTCGTTGTTTTTTTCAAACTGCACCTGATATTTATTTTAAATAAAATTGTCTTATGATAGCACAACTTTTTACTGATGCATTGGCCTTCTTTCGCATAAGAATTTTTAGTTTAAATAATAAATTTGAAGACAATAATTAGTTAAAAACTAAGCTGAGATTTAATATTTTCAACTTTTTCTACAAATGCTTTCTTAGATTTACCTGTCAAACCATCATTAATTGGCAAACTAGCAGTTAATGGATTAACCGGTTTGTTATTAATATGTAATTCAAAATGCAAATGAGGTCCTGTTGAACGTCCAGTATTACCAGACAAACCAATTTTATCGCCTTGCTTAACTTGTTGTCCTGGTTTTACTAAAATTTTATCAAGATGCATATAAGCTGTCATATATTGCCTACCGTGTCGAATGGCAACATAGTTACCGGCAGAACCACTATATTTCGCAATAACAACCTCACCATTACCAACCGATAAAACGGGCGTTCCTCGAGAAACAGCAAAATCAACACCATTATGCGCTGTAACAATACCTGTAACTGGATTTACACGGCGTGGATTAAATCCTGATGAGACACGAGCTTGCTTTTCCAAAGGATAACGGAAAAAACTTTGAGACAAACTACTAGCATTAATATCGTAGTAATTACCATCATCAGCCAAAATAGCATAATAATCCTTAGTTCCATTTTGAATTCGAATACCAAGAATTTTACTATTAGATAATATTTTACCATGCATTTCACGTGACAAATATACAGCAAATTTATCACCAGCTTTTAAGCGGCGAAAATCCAATCGCCACTGCAAAGCTCGAGTAATAATACCGATTTCATTGCTCGTTAAGCCTACTTTACGTGCATCTGCAACAAAACTAGTTTTAAGATCACCTTTAATGACAACATTTTCAGAAATACTTTCTATAGTTTCAGAACTTTCTATAAATTTATTGCCTGACTTTTCAAAAATTCGAATATTATTGCTTGATATTGTCCAATTGAAAGTTAACAAATTATGGTTATCGTCAGTTGTCCAACTTAATTGTTGACCAATTCTTAAATTGGCGAGCTGTTTAAAATTATTTGTTAACTGTATAACATCATTTCGATTAACATTATAGCGATATAAAATATCATGTAATGTATCTCCACGCACAATAGTATATTGAATAGTATTATCTTTTTCTTCGGAAATATCATCTAATTCATCTTTAGCTATATCATCTTCTGGAACATCGGATGATTCAGTAACATTTTCCGATTTTGATTTATCACCAACAATATCTAACCGACCATCACCAATAGCAACTGATGATGTTGATGTATCTTTTACGGTGGTTTGCACTTGTGAATTTAACGGAACATACACTGTACGATCTAAATTTAAAGGACGCCACAATATAGTTACTAAAATCACAACAACGAGGACACCTAATATTGAAAAATAAGGAATCTTCAAATTATTTTTTTCAATATCAGGGGATTTAATCTGCTGTACCAAAATTAACCTTAACTATCTATTATCTAAATTATTTTTTATCTAAACAATCCAACAGTTCTTGTGTCAATGCAAATAAAAAGTGTGAATATGAATCTTTTGTTATCGGGATACCTGTCCCTAATGGATTTAACTCACCAATTCGGACATCCGTACCTTTCACTACTTTTTTAATTATTGCTGGGCTAAACTGTGGCTCTCTAAAAACACAGACAGCTTGATGTTCAGCTAATTCTTTTTGAATTGCATAAACTGTTTGAGCACCAGGCTGTACTGCTGGATTTATGGTAAAACTTCCTAGATTCTTTAATCCGAAATGCGATTCAAAATAACCATAAGCATCATGAAACACAAAATAGCCTCTATTTTGGACGTTAATTAGTTTTTTTGCAATGTTTTGTTCGGTTTTTGATAAATTTGTAATGAATTTGTCTAAATTTACATCAAGTATCGCTGCTTTATTGGGGTATAAATTAAGCAGTTTATTATGAATTGACTTAGCAATGATTTTAGCAATATTGGGAGAAAGCCAAATATGTTCATCATATTCACCATGATGATGATCACTACTAGTATGCATATCATTATGATGTTCATCTTCTTGATGATTTGTACGAAGTAAAGTTTTAATTTCAGCAATATCCATTAATTCAATTTGTTTCTGGTGATCAATATTTTTTAAGACAGTTGGCATAAAAGTTTCCATATCCTCACCAACCCAAATTATGAAATCTGCATTTTTGATTTTAATTAAATCAGAAGGTTTCAATGAATAATTGTGTGGTGAAGCACCATCCGGTAATAATATATCAGTATCTATTACACCTGATGCGATTGCTTCGGTAATAAACCCAATAGGTCTTACTGAAGAAATTACCGTTGCATTAGCATTAGCTATTAGTCCCAAAATAGATAAAAAAGCTAATAAAAAAAAACGGATAAACTTTATAGTGCTGTTAGTTAAATTTTTCACATTATCATCCAATATTTATAAAATATGATGGAATAAACCAAAATGGTTGTTATAATATAACATAACATATTGACCAGCAAGGACTAATAATATCATGGCACAATTAATGTCTCTTGATAATATTTCCGTTGAAATAAATAAGCAAAAAATATTATATGATATTTCATTAACAGTTAATTTAAATCAAATTATTACAGTATTAGGGCCAAACGGTGCTGGTAAATCAACGCTTGTAAAAGTTATCTTAGGTTTAATTGAACCAACAACAGGTACTATTAAACGTACCTCTGATTTAACTATTGGCTATGTCCCTCAATCCATAAATTTAAATCCAACTTTACCGATTACTGTAAAACGTTTTATGCGGTTAAATAAACAGTTAAGTCAAATAGATATTCATAAAACATTATCATTAGTTAAGGCTGAATATTTGATAGATCGATCCATGCATCAACTATCAGGTGGTGAACTGCAGCGAGTTCTTTTAGCACAAGCATTAGCCAAACGCCCAAAGTTACTCATTCTTGATGAACCTACACAAGGTGTTGATGTTAATGGACAGGTACTGTTATATGATTTAATTATTGATGCAAAAAAACAATTTAACTGTGGTGTATTAATGGTTTCACATGATTTACATTTAGTCATGGCAAAAACTGATGAGGTAATTTGTTTAAACCACCATATTTGTTGTTCAGGAACACCAGCAAGTGTTTCAAATGATCCTGAGTTTATTTCGCTTTTTGGACAACATGGCGCTTCACAAATGGCTTTATATAAACATCATCACAATCATGACCATGATTTTTGCCAACATCAACATAATCAAAAAATTATATTACCTGACCAACGAGGAAAAAAACAATGATAGAGTTACTGTTACCCTCTTTACTGGCAGGATTAAGTTTAACCTGTTTGACAGGACCTTTAGGTACATTTGTTGTTTGGCGAAGAATGTCCTATTTTGGCGATACATTATCTCACGCAGCATTGTTAGGGGTAGCTTTTGGTTTTCTTTTAAATATCAATCTATTTTATGCCATTATTTTAGTAACATTGATATTAGCTATTGGATTATTATGGTTAGATTCTCAAAAGCAACTTCCTGTTGATACTTTACTGGGTATTTTAGCTCATAGCGCTCTTTCATTAGGTTTAGTTGTAATAAGTTTAATGAATAATATACGCATTGATTTAATGGGCTATCTATTTGGTGATCTTTTATCTATAACGATGTTTGATGTTTACCAAATAATCATCTGTGTAGTAATAATTGGACTATTGCTTGTGTGGCGATGGAATCATTTTTTATTTATTACGGTTAGTGAAGAATTAGCATTTAGTCATGGAATTAATGTACCAATAACAAAATTTATTCTAACCATACTATTAGCATTAACGATAGGTATTGCTATGAAATTTGTTGGCGCTTTAATAATTACAGCACTGTTAATCATCCCAGCAGCTACTGCAAAATACTATGCTAAAAATCCTGAATCAATGGCAATTATAGCAATATTAATTGGCATGTGCTCAATCATTGGTGGCATACTATTTTCATTAGTTTATGATACGCCTACTGGTCCTTCTGTTGTATTAAGCAATACTTGCTTATTTTTTATATCACTATTTATTTCTAAATTATTTTTAAGTAAGAAAAATTAAAATGTTTGCAAAAATATAAAATTTATTGCGAGAAGCTACGTATTTTTCTATCTATTATTTATAACAATTTTTAATTGCTAATAAGCTATCAAGAATTTCAATGTTATTGATGATAAGATTATGTCTCTCGCTATTATTTTTACTAGAGCCTCTATTGGTATACAAGCACCTCAAATTAACGTCGAGGTACATATTAGTAATGGTTTACCGGGCTTCGTACTTGTTGGTTTACCAGAAGCAACAGTAAAAGAATCTAAAGACCGTGTTAGAAGTGCTATTATCAATAGTGGTTTTACATTTCCAGCAAAGAAAATAACCGTTAACTTATCCCCTGCAGATCTTCCTAAAGAAGGAAGTCGTTTCGATTTACCTATAGCTATTGCTATTCTTGCAGCAACAGAACAGATACCAATGGATCACCTTGCTAAATATGAGTTTTTAGGTGAATTAGCCCTTTCGGGTGAAATTAAGGCGGTGAAAGGAGCGATCCCAGCAGCCATATCATCGAAAAAAAATAATCGTACTTTAATTATTTCAGCTGAGAATCAATCTGAAATATCGTTAATACATCAAAATCACACTTTAATTACGCATAATTTATTGCAATTATGTCAATATTTATATAATGAAATTAACTTACCATCAGTCGAATATAGACAATATCAAGAAGAAAATGATCAACACGTTAGCCTACAAGATATAATTGGTCAGGAACATGCTAAAAGAGCGTTAGAAATTGCAGCAGCCGGTGGACATAATTTATTATTGATAGGACCACCAGGAACAGGTAAAACAATGTTAGCAACACGGTTAACGTCATTATTACCACCCTTATCAGATGATGAAGCACTTGAAAGTGCTGCAATTGCAAGTCTTGTTAACTCAAATGGTTCAATACAAAATTGGCGAACAAGACCATTTAGATCTCCACATCACAGTGCATCAACAGCTGCACTAGTAGGAGGTGGATCAATTCCCAGACCAGGCGAAATTTCATTAGCACATAATGGAGTTTTATTTTTAGATGAGTTACCAGAGTTTAACCGTAAAGTTTTAGATGCACTAAGGGAGCCCATAGAGTCTGGTGAAATTGTTATTTCAAGAGCTAATGCAAAAATAAAATTTCCCGCAAAATTTCAACTCATAGCGGCAATGAATCCTAGTCCTACAGGTCATTATCAAGGCACTCATAACAGAACAACACCTCAACAAATAATACGTTACTTAAATAGACTATCTGGGCCATTTTTAGATCGGTTTGATATTTCTATTGAAGTACCACTACTGCCAAAAGGTACATTAAGCCAAAAGATTACAACAACAGAATCAACAAAAAAAGTAAAAAAAAGAGTGATTGAGACAAGAAAGATTCAAATGATAAGAAATAACAAATTAAATAGTCAATTATCACCAAAAGAAATTCAAATACATTGCTTACTAAGTGATGAAGATAATAATTATTTAGAGCAGGCTTTAATTAAGTTAGGTCTCTCAGCTAGAGCATGGCATCGGATATTAAAAGTATCGCGCACTATTGCTGACTTAGACGGTTCAAAAAACATAGAACGAAAACATATTTCTGAAGCGCTGAGTTATCGTTCTATGGATCGTTTATTAATTCAATTGCACAAAAATATTGGCTAAAGCATTAATCATCACTATCAACAAAATCATCACTTACATCAACTTGAGGTTTCCCTCCTGATAATGTGTGAAAACGTTTTGGTTTATTAATTTTAGAAAGGTATTTTATCCACACTTTTTCATAATCAGTAGATGGTTCTTTTTTCCCTTTACAAACCGCAACAAAAGATTTTTCTTCTGGAGTAGCTGGCTTTTTAACTTCTGTATCAAGATCTCTAAAAGCACAACCATATTTTTCTAAGATCTGAGCTTCCTTGATAGTAAAATCACCATGACGAGAAAGACCTCTTGGATAATTCTTGTTATCAAAAAAACGTTGTTGACTTACAAAACTCTCAGCCATTTTATATCCTCTAGATTATAAATTTTGTTGGGCGGGAATTATAATTGACAAAGTAAATATGTAAACAAAATTTTTTTATTTATGTAAAGAAATTTGAATAAGTGATTAAATTTAGAGCAAAATAACTTCTTTTATGGCAGGGGCGGAGAGTCTCGAACTCCCAACACCCGGTTTTGGAGACCGGTGCTCTACCAATTGAACTACGCCCCTAGAAAAAGGTGGCGGAACGGACGGGGCTCGAACCCGCGACCCCCTGCGTGACAGGCAGGTATTCTAACCAACTGAACTACCGCTCCACCGTATTTGGTATGTATAATATATAAAATTTAAAAGTCTGGCGGCACCCTACTCTCACATGGGTAATACCCACACTACCATCGGCACTACGGCGTTTCACTTCTGAGTTCGGCATGGGGTCAGGTGGGACCACCGCGCTATTACCGCCAGACAT
>NZ_NASN01000059.1:0-13541 GCF_002142015.1 Gilliamella sp. A7 | reverse complement strand
CAATATGATTTTTAATACTCATCTAAATTGCAATCGATTGGAGCTAACTATGCACATTAACAGTACTGTCTTAAGTGGACAAGGTGTATTAAATGATCTTAATTTTCTATTCAAACAACATCGTCATGTCATATTTATGACTGATAAAAATATTATCAATTTACCAGTTGTAACTAAATTGATAAAAACTCTTTTAGATACGGTTCATCATTTCACTCTCATTGATGATATTCCACCAGAGCCTAGTCATCATGATGTCACAAATTTATTAAACCGAATGAAAATAGCTAATGCCGATCTAGTTGTTGGTGTCGGTGGAGGTAGTGTTCTTGATGTTGCTAAATTAATTTCAGTGTTATGTGCTAAAGAGAATCAATTGACTCTTGAACAATTATTGGCAGGTGTGAAACCTTCTAAACGATGTACTTCCATTCTTATCCCCACTACGGCGGGAACAGGTTCCGAAGCAACTCCAAATGCTATTTTGGCTATTCCTGAAAAATCTACCAAACAAGGCATTATTTCACCAGTTATGTTGCCTGATTATGTGTGTTTGATTCCAGAATTAACTATTTCTATGCCAAATCATATTGCAGCCTCTACAGGTATTGATGCTTTGTGTCATTTAATTGAATGCTTTACAGCCAATATAGCCAATCCAGTTGGTGACAATTATGCCTTAATTGGTATGGATAAATTATTTAAGTTTCTTGAGAGATCAGTAAATGATAAAACTGATTTAGAAGCAAAACTGAATATGCTTTGGGCTTCATATTATGGTGGTGCTGCGATTGCCCATTCAGGTACACATCTAGTTCACGCTATGTCATATCCTCTAGGTGGTAAATACCATATTCCTCATGGTGTGGCAAATGCCATTCTACTAGTTCCTTGTATGGAGTTTGTTCGTGACGCGGTGGTTGAAAAATTTGCACAAGCTTATGATTTATTGCCAGATGCAAACCTAAATTTAACTAATGAAGAAAAATCGCATGCATTAGTCGGTTACTTTAAAGATTTAGTCGGTCGTTTAGCACTACCTACAAAGTTACAAGAACTTAATATCTCGCCAGAAGATTTACCATATCTTGTTGATTCAGCTTTAGAAGTGAAACGTTTAATGAATAACGTTCCTAAACAAGTTACCAAACAAGATGTTCTAGCTATTTATCAATCACTTTTATAGACAATCCTACTCTTGGAGTAAAAATTATGAGCAAAAAAATAGAGGGAATTTTAACCGCCATTGTCACAACGTTTGATGAAAATGGGGATTTTTGTCCAAAAAGAATGCGTAAACAGGTTCAACGCCAATTAAATCATGGTAATAGTGTTTTTTGTAATGGTACCAATGGTGAATTTTTTGTTTTAACCCAGCAAGAAAAGATCAAAGTTACTGAGGTTTGCGTCGATGAAGTATCTGGACGTTCTCCTGTAATGTCTCACATCGGTGAAATTTCAACCCGAGAAACCATAAAACTAGGTAAGCAAATCGAAAAACTAGGCGTAGATGCTGTATCAGTAATAGCGCCATATTTTATTCCATTAAAACAAGAAGAGCTTATCTATCATTATTCAACAATTGCTGATGCACTAACCGTTCCTGTTTATCTATATAACATTCCTGCCAGAACAGGTAACACCATTTTACCAGAAACGGCTGCCAAACTTGCCGAACATCCTAATATTGCTGGTATCAAGGATAGTGCAGGAAGTGCCGAAAGTTTGCAAGCCTTTCTTGATGTAGCAAAAAGCTTAGATAACTTTGATGTATTAACCGGTCCTGATTCATTGATATATCAAGGATTTGTTGGTGGTGCAGTTGGTTCAATTTCGGGGCTTGCTAATGTTGCACCGGGTTATATCAATGCTATCTGGAAAAACTTTAAAGCAGGTGACCTTGATAAATCTAAAGCAGCTCAGGATGCTGTAGGTGATTTAAGGAAAAATTTATATGCAACTGTATTCTCTCCGGCAGCAGTGAAAAAAGCGTTAACACTAATGGGAGAAGAAGTTGGTGTAAGTCGTTATCCAATCCAGTTTTCAGATGATCACATTGCAACCATTAAAACCATTGTGAATCAATTATAACAAATATTTAACATGTAATTATAAGAAATAAAGGTGATATATGCATTACTTTGGAACAATGGACACAATAATAATTGTTAGTATTGTTGTCCTTTATATATTAGCTACCTCATGGATGACTTATTTTTTAAGAAGTAAAAATAATAGTGATTTCATGGAAGGTTCTCGAGCTGTACCGGCGATAGTTGTTGGGATATTACTAATGACTGAGTATATTGGTGCAAAATCAACAATTGGCACAGCACAATCAGCGTTTGATAATGGGATTGCTGCATCATGGTCTGTAATTGGTGCTGCTATTGGTTTCCCACTTTTTGGATTATTGTTAGTAAAAAAAATCTATAATACTGGTGAAATTACTATTTCAGCTGCAATTGCGCAAAAATATGGTAATTCTACTAAGAATTTGATATCGATTATCATGATTTATGCATTAATACTTGTTAATGTTGGTAACTATATTAGTGGAGCGGCTGCAATTTCAACTGTGTTACAAATTTCATTGCCTGTGGCAGCATTTATTACTGCAGTAGTCAGTACCTTTTATTTTGCCTTTGGCGGTTTGAAAGGTGTTGCATATGTAACAATCGTTCATAGTGGTGTGAAATATTTTGGGGTGTTATTTATCTTAGGAACGGCTTTATACCTTACCGGTGGTTTTGCTCCAATGATCGAACAAATGCCGCCTCATTATTGGACATGGGATGGCTCTATTGGTGCAGGTACTATTTTTGCATGGCTAATCGGAACAATTGGTTCAATATTTTGTACGCAGTTTGTTATTCAAGCAATTTCATCAACAAAAGATGCTAAATCGGCTAAACGTGCTTGCTGGTATGCTTTCTTTTTCTGCTTACCTATTGCGATTGCGATTGCGGTTATTGGGGTATGTGCGAAATTTCTTCATCCAGATATTAAAAGCTTGTATGCGTTACCAGTATTCATTCAAGATATGAATCCTTTTATGGCGGGGATTATTACTACCTCATTAGTTGCTTCTATTTTTATCAGTGTGAGTACTGTTGCTCTAGCGATTGCATCATTAATCGTTAAAGATTTTTATGTTCCATACTTTAAACCAACGCAAGAAAAAGAATTTAAAGCAACAAAAGTCATCTCAGTTATTGTTGGATTTGCTCCGCTCCTGTTAGTTTTAGCTTTTCCTGAGGTCTTAAAGCTTTCTTTCTTTACTCGAGCAATTAGGTTGTCTATAACTATAGTTGCAATGATAGCGTTCTATTTACCATTCTTAAACAGTACGCGAGCTGCTAATATGGCATTAATCGGTGCCGCTGTTATCACCTCTACTTGGTTCTATTGTGGTGATCCATTAGGAATTAACAATATGTATGTTGCGTTACTTTCTCCAGCCATCATTATGTTGTTAGACAAATTATTAATCAGTCCTTTTGTAAAAGCAAAAACAAAAACGGATTCTTTATAAGGAGATAAATTAATGACTCAAGTTAAATTGGACTGTTCGGGTAAATTGACTACAAATAGTTCTGATCCATTGCGTGTTGATGCTTATTTACCAACAGAATGTGTGCAAAACCATGCTGCAAATTTATTACCATTACCAAATGGTGATTTACTTTGTACATGGTTTGGGGGAACACAAGAAGGTATTGCGGATATTTCAGCTTATTATTCACGTTTAAAGAAAGGCTCTAGTATCTGGACAAAAGCCATAAAATTGTCTGATGATTCAACTAGATCTGAACAAAATCCATTGTTTTTCTTAGATCCTGAAAATGTATTGTGGCTTTTATATACAGCTCAAGTTTCTGGTAATCAAGATACGGCTATCGTTCGTTATCGCAAATCAAAAGATTTTGGTGAAACATGGGGGCCAATAAATACACTACTTGAAGATCCTGATAAAGGAATTTTTATAAGACAACCTATAACAGTGATGCCAAATGGTGATTGGTTATTACCTGTATTTTATTGTATAGCTAAACCTGGTGAAAAATGGGTCGGTAGCTATGATACTAGCGGTGTAATGATATCAAAAGATAAAGGAGAAACATGGTCTAATGTTGATATACCCGATAGTTTAGGTTGTGTTCATATGAATATTATGATGCTACAGGATAATAGTTTATATGCTCTTTTCCGTAGTCGTTGGGCTGATAATATTTATGAAAGTCGGTCTAATGATGGTGGGTATACCTGGTCAAAACCTATTCCTACCATATTACCTAATAATAATTCGTCTATTCAAGCAACCGTATTAAATAATGGACATATCGCGTTAGTGTTCAATAACTCAAGTGCTAAGGATGCAAAAGAAAGGCGTGTCTCATTATACGATGAGATTGAAGATACCAGCAGCACCAATAAAAAAGAAGCCGCTATAATAGATGGCCAAAAAAATGCTTTCTGGGGAGCGCCAAGAGCACCGATGTCTTTAGCTATTTCAACAGATAATGGTAAAACGTGGTCTTATATTCGAAATTTGGATGAAGGTGATGGTTACTGCATGTCAAATAATTCTAAAGATAAATTGAATAGAGAATTTTCTTATCCAAGTATCAAGCAAGGTTTCGATGGCAAGCTTCATATTGCTTATACTTATTTCCGAATGGCAATTAAATATGTTGTTGTCGATGAAAATTGGGTGAAAGCAGAAAAATAATCTAATCTAGCCCATCAATTTTGATGGGCTATCGTGGATTAGATATTATTTTAAACAATGTAATGGAGAGTGATGATGATTGCAGGGAATGTGCATTTTTTAAATCTAGCAACGCTACCAAAGTCGTTATACGATATTTTGTCTCAACCAGAAACAAGTCTGAATTATTTAAAAAGTTTAGCAGATGGTCGTTATCAGCTTGAAGGTGAGAAATGGTTTTATAATATAAATGATTCAATTACTTCACCAATTCAAGAAAGACACACTGAATTTCACAAAAAATATTTAGATATACAATTAATTTTAAGTGGTGAAGAAATTATTCGTTATAGTTTAAATGATTGTAGTTCTGAGTCATTTTTTGAAAAAAAACCAGACCTTTTTATTTTAGAGAATCCTTTATTAACAAACTCCATTCTCCTAAAAGAAGGTGATTTTGTCACTTTCTATCCAGGCGAACCGCATCAAGCACTTTGTATGGTTGATGTGCCTAAAAAAGTTCGTAAAGCAGTATTCAAGGTACCTGTTGAAATTATTTAATTTTTTAATTCGAGGTTACAATCCAATTTAAGTTTACAGTAAATTTATTCTTTTGATTTGCTGTAAACTTAAAGATTAAGTATTAGATTCCACATACTTTGCTATTTTATTAATATTATCAATTTATTATAAATTTAATCCATTTAGTGATTAACATATAACTAATAGTTATAAATATGTAAATATTTGTTATTTAACGTAAAGACTGTTTATTGTTAGACTTTTTATGTAAATACCTATCTTATTAAGGATGTTGTCATGAAATTTCTAACTAAATCATTAACAGCTGTAGCTTTGATTAGCACACTATTAGGCGTGAACTCTGCTTATGCAGATCGTTTAGACGATATTGAAAAACGGGGCGAGATCAAAATTGCTGTATTTGATAGCAATCCTCCGTTTGGATTTATTGATGAAAAAACCAATAAAATAACAGGGCTAGATGTTGATTATGCTAATGAAATAGCTAAAGCATTAAATGTAAAAGTGGAACTTATTCCAACTAATCCAGCTAATCGTATTCCATTACTTACCTCGCAAAAAGCGGATTTGATCGTTGCCAACTTTACGGTTACTGATGAGCGAGCTAAAACAGTTGATTTTAGTTTGCCTTATTTTGCCACAGGTCAGAAGTTTGTGGCTAAAAAAGGATTGTTAAAAACAGCTGATGATCTTAAGAAACTTCGTATAGGAGCTGATAAAGGTACCGTAATGGAAATTACTCTTCGTGAAAAGTTCCCAACCGCTAAAGTGATTTCTTATGATGATACGCCTTTTGCTTTTGCAGCATTACGTAATGGAGTGGTACAAGCTATTACTCAAGATGATGCTAAGTTAATTGGTTTACTCGCAAATGTCCCAGAAGAACAACGTGCTGTTTTGGAAATTTCACCATTTAGTATTACTGAAGAATATCAAGCTGTTGGTGTTCCAAAAGGTGAAACTCGTTTAAAAGAAAAAGTTAATCAAATATTGTTAAAACTTGAAAATGATGGTGAAGCATTAACTATTTATAACCGCTGGTTTGGACCAGATACAAATTCTGCGATGCCTCGTGGTGATTTCAAAATAGGTAAAGGTCAATAAATTATATGTATGAGCAATTACTAGAACCACATTATTTGTGGTGGTTGTGGGATGGTTTTTTAGTCACTATGGCTATCTCTTTTTTAACTATTATATTTTCTACTACATTAGGATTTTTGTTAGTTATTGCTCAGCAAAGTCATATTAAAATTATCAAAGGCGTTGTTATTGGATATAACGCCATTTTTCGTTATTCGCCATTATTACCACAACTTTTTTTCTGGTATTTTGGTATCGGTAATTTGTTACCGATTGAGTTTAAATTATGGTTATTTGATGAACCAGAAATTCAACTGTTTTTGTTCACTCTAAAAATGCCATCTTTTGAATTTATTATTGGTTTAATTGGTTTAACATGTTATTCCAGTGCTTTTATTGCTGAAGAATTCCGGGCTGGAATTATGGGGGTGAGTAGTGGACAAGAACAAGCCTCATTAGCATTAGGTCTCACTCGTTGGCAGAGTATGCGATTTATTATTTTACCGCAAAGCTTTCGTATCGCTTTTCCTCCTTTGATCGGTCAATATATGAATATTATCAAAAATTCATCGCTAACCATGGCAATAGGTGTGTTAGAACTATCTTATGTTTCCCGTCAAGTAGAAACCGAATCGTTAAAAACATTTCAGGATTTTGCAGTAGCAACTTTTTTATATATTTTCGCTATTGTTATTGTGGGTACCCTAGGCAATATTTATCAATCAAAATATTTACAAATTGGAAAGGTCTAATACGTTATGGATTTTAAGGGTTTTGAAATTATTTGGCATAATCTCGATTATCTTATTTTTGGAAATTTCCCTGGTGGCATAGTATTAACATTGTTAATGAGTTTTGCGGCTATTGTTTTTTCGACCATTTTGGGTGTTTTCGCGGGTGTCGGTTTAACGGTTTGTGACGGATTTTTACGTAAACTTTTAGTTATTGTATTAGGTTTTTTAAGAGCGATTCCCGTTATTATGCTCATATTTTGGACTTATTTTTTATTGCCAGTTTTATTAAATATTGATGTGCCAGCTATCACTACTGTGATTTTTGCTTTATCATTAATTGGTGGTGCATACATTGGTCATTCTGTTCATGCAGGAATGGTAGCTATTGGCAAAGAACAATGGCAAGCAGCTTTTTCATTGGGTTTTACAAAAAGCCAAGTCATTATTTTTATTATCTTGCCACAAGCATTAAAAATGATGTTACCTTCCTTTGTTAATCAGTGGGTATCATTAATTAAAGATACCTCTCTAGCTTATATCGTTGGTGTTGCAGAGTTTACCTTTATTGCTACCCAAATTAATAATCGCAGTATGGTTTATCCTACAGAGATTTTTTTATTTGTTATTGTGGTTTATTTTATTATTTGTGCCACACTTGATTTTACAGTATCAGTATTACCTAAATATCATTTATTTTCTCGCAAAAAATAGCTAGATTGTTTATTTCAATATTATTGAGCAAAACATCTCTAAAAAACTCAAAAAGGTTATTAAGGTTCTTTTAAGCTTTATTTGCTAAATTATAAGTAAATATTATCAATATTGGTTTTGATATGTTACTTAATATAAATACTCATCTTTTTTTATTAATCAATGCGCAAGAACAAGCTTCGAAGTTGTTTATACTTTTTGCTGTGTTTTGTGCTAATTACTTAATATTACTGCCTATTGGCTTATTAGGAATATACTGTATATACAAACCACTATATAGAACATTGGTGATAAAAATTTTAATAAGTTTAGCATTGGTGCTAACTGTTACTTTTATTATAAGGCATCTATTTTATTCGCCACGGCCATTTGTACTTAATGTTGGTACTAATTTTTTAACTCATGATAAAACGAGTTCGTTACCGAGTCAGCATGCTGTTTTTATTTGGACTATCTGTTTTTCTATTTATTTAAATTATAAAAAGCAATTTAAATCGTTTGGTTATTTATCTACTGTAGTTGCTTTGCTTGTTTGTTGGAGTCGTATCTATTTAGGGGTTCATTGGCCACTAGATATTTTAATTGGTATGTTATTAAGTTTTATATCAGTTTATCTAATTAAAAAATTTTGGTTTCTGTATTACAAAATTTATAAATGATTAAAAATTTAAGTTGTTTAAGGTTAGGCATGTACTAGTTAACTATGCTAATTAGGGTATTTTTCAAATCTACTTAAGGTTGAACTATAATGAAAATACTTATAGTCGAAGACGATAGTTTATTACAAAAAGGGTTATATGATGGTATAACGTCTGATGGCTATGTTTGTGAAGTGGCATCTAATGGTAAGCAAGCGGAAGAACATATAGAGTTTTCGCAATTCAGTTTAATTATTCTTGATTTGGGATTGCCAGATTGTGATGGTTTAGAATTACTCACTCGTTGGCGTAAAAAACAAATTGAGGTTCCTGTTCTTATTTTAACTGCCCGCGATACTATTGAAGATAGAGTAGAAGGTTTAGATCTTGGTGCTGATGATTATTTAATTAAGCCTTTTGCTTTAACTGAATTACTAGCAAGAGTGAGGGCATTGATTCGTCGAAATCAAGGAACAGCTGATAATATTATTAATTATGGCCCGATTAGCATTGATATTAAACGACAAATAGCAACATTAAATGAGCAAGAAGTTATATTAACACCTAAAGAGTTTATTTTATTGTCTAGATTAATGTTAAAAGCTGGAGAAAAAGTACATCGTAATTTATTGCAAAATGATTTATATGATTGGCAAAGTGATCCTAGTTCAAATGTACTTGAAGTTTATATTCATGCGTTACGAAATAAATTAGGTAAACATTTAATCAAAACTGTACGTGGATATGGTTATCAACTCAATATTGATAATTAGCTATTATTCTAAATTTAGTGAATGATAAATTTATGATTGAAAAATCCTTAACCAAGATACGTCATAGTATCCGTTGGAATCTCTTTTTTACTTTAGGCGCTATTATGCTAATTTGCCAAATTATTACGGTATTTTGGTTATGGCATGAAAGTAAAGAGCAAATTGATGTTCTAGTTAATTTAACTTTAAGTAAAAATAAAATCGACGAAGTAGTTGAGCACGAGGAATTAGAGGCCATTTTTGCTCTGTTCTGTTCCGCTTTTTCCATGATGGCTGTGACATTATTTTTAGCTTATAAAGCTATTAAATGGATTACTAAACCTTTAGAGATTCTTGAAAAAGATCTAAACCAAAGAACAGCGGATAATCTTAGACCGATAAAACCAATTAGTAATATGCGCGAAATCAAATCGATTACGCAAGTATTAAATAATTTGTTTGAGAGACTCAATAATACTCTTTCACAAGAACGTCTTTTTACTGCCGATGTTGCTCATGAGATGCGAACACCATTGGCAGGTATTCGCTTGCATCTAGAATTACTTGATGCGAAAAATAAAATCGATTGTCGTGAATTAATTGAACGTATAGATCGTTTAGTCAATACGGTAGAACAACTTTTGATGCTCGCTAGGGCTAGTCAAAAATTTACGTTAGGTCAGTATCAAAAAATTAATTTTTATCATGATATTCAAATACCGCTTTTAGATGAATTAACCGAACTAACAGAACAAAAACAACAAACGATTGAATGGCAAATTACTAATAAGATTACTTTTAGTGGCGATGCTACTCTGATTCGTTTACTGATTCGCAATCTGGTTGAAAACAGTTATCGATATAGTCCAAATAAAAGTAAAATTACGATATCTTTTTATAAAGACATTCAAAATATTATTATTGTGGTTAAAGATGAAGGCAGTGGTATTGATGAATCAAAGACTGAAAATTTAACCCAAGCCTTTTTCCGAATGGATCGTAAACATAATGGAATAGGGCTTGGCTTAAGTATCGTCAATCGCATCACTAAATTACATCATGGGCAATTTACCTTAAGAAATCGGCAGGGCCCTCAAACAGGTACTATCGCCGAAGTTAGACTTAATGATTTACTTCATCAATTAACTTAGTTATTAAACTGTTATGTTGATTTTCCTTAATGAGCGATGATAAAAAACGTTGCCAAGTGCGTTCTATTTTTGCATTGGCAAAAAATCCGACATAATTAGCAATCGGAATAAAGGTCGAATTACCTATATTATCAATAATGATTAAGCGATTTTTTTCAGATGACAAATGCTGAAATAAAATATTTTTACTTTTGATTGTCATGGTAATAATTCGATCTTCCAATAATGCTGTTTTTAGTGCTTTAAGTGATATGACTAACGCACTATAATATTGCTCAGTTAATTGTTGGTCGTAGAGATATTTTTCTAACGATGTAGCAATTTTTCCATCATAGTCCCGAATTAATTCAAAAACATGTCCTGGTCCAAAATTAGTTGTTACTGGGCCATAATATTTTGCCAAAACATCCCACGATATTTTGCGTTTTATAAGATGTTTATAATAAGCAATTTCACGATTTGTTTCCTCTTCGGCGCCATCATTATAATTTATTTTGATACATTTATTCGGATCATCAGGATGATGATAGCATTTTCTATGTAACCCTTTGCTTATATAATCTTTTTCGGTAAGTTGAATTAAATTTTCCATCAATTGATATTGTGTAATTAAAGATTAACTAAAAGTGTAACAGTTAGTGTTTTTTATCGCTACGGTTTTTTTATTATAAGTTCTAGCGCTTTTATAATATTTCTGTATAATATTGCCACCCACGTTACAACAGTGTTCTTCCCAACGCTGTTTTCGATTGTCAAAATTAGTATAGCAACTCGAAGGGGTTAGTTAGTTAATAGTAGCAATCAAAAAGTGTAAATAAATCAAATGATTTATTAACGTGAGATTAATTAAAATTTGGATAAATACGAATGAGTACTTTTTCAGCTAAACCAGAAACAGTTAAACGCGACTGGTATGTTGTTGATGCAGCAGGTAAAACGTTAGGTCGTTTAGCTACTGAAATCGCAAGCCGTTTGCGTGGTAAACACAAAGCAGAATATACACCACATGTTGATACAGGTGACTATATTATCGTTATCAATGCAGAAAAAGTTGCTGTAACAGGCAAAAAACGCACTGATAAGATCTATTATCGTCATACTGGTTACATCGGTGGACTTAAAGAAGCGACTTTTAAAGAAATGATTGAACGTCATCCTGAACAAGTCATCGAAATTGCTGTAAAAGGCATGTTACCGAAAGGTCCTCTTGGTCGTGCAATGTACCGTAAATTAAAAGTTTATGCAGGTAGTGAGCACAATCATGCGGCACAACAACCGCAAGTATTAGATATTTAAGGGGATAGAAGATGGCTGATAATCAATATTACGGTACAGGTCGCCGCAAAAGTTCCGCTGCTCGAGTGTTTATCAAACCAGGTAGTGGAAATATCGTTATTAATAAACGTTCATTAGAGCAATATTTTGGTCGTGATACAGCTCGTATGGTTGTTATGCAACCACTTGAGTTAGTTGAAATGACTGACAAACTTGATCTTTACATCACTGTTAAAGGTGGAGGTATTTCAGGTCAAGCTGGTGCGATTCGTCACGGTATTACTCGTGCATTAATGGAATATGATGAAACTTTACGCTCTTCATTACGTCAAGCGGGCTTTGTTACTCGTGATGCACGTCAAGTTGAACGTAAAAAAGTGGGGCTACGCAAAGCTCGTCGTCGTCCACAATTCAGCAAACGTTAATTGCTACGTTACAAATTTGTTTCAAAACCCAGCACAAGCTGGGTTTTTTTTCAGTTTTATTTATTACGATATAAATTTAGATAATAATCACCTAAATTAAAAATAATTTATTATTATTCAATATAATATATTATAAATCTTTTATTTCCCTCAAAAAATATAATCTGTTTATAAGATGAAAAGAATACAAATCTGAGAAAAAACAAAAAGAAAATTCATTTTTTTTAACAAATTTGTTATCCAATTTGTTAGAATAGTCATTAATATAAACTTATTTTAACTTTTTGCATATTTGGAGTGACCATGGTTGTTGCTGTTAATAAACGTTCTGTAATGACATTATTTTGTGATACAACAGATATTTATGGCCATCAGATTCGTTTTGTGTTGGCAGAAAAAGGGGTAACAGCTGAAATCGAGTTTGTTACGGCAGATAATCTACCTCAAGAATTATTGGATCTAAATCCATATGGTTCAATTCCGACACTAATTGATCGTGACCTTACCTTATATGAACCACATATTGCATTAGAATATTTAGATGAACGTTTTCCTCATCCACCGCTAATGCCTGTTTACCCAATTGTAAGAGCGAATTCTCGATTAACCATGTATCGCATTAAGAAAGAATGGTATAGCGCTTACGAAACAATTTTAGCTAATCCGGACAGCGAAGCTGCCAAACAAGCGCGTAAAAATTTACTTGATGATCTAGTATCGATCTCCATAATGTTTAAAGAAAAAGATTACTTTATGAGTGATGATTTTACATTATGTGATTGTTATTTTGCTCCTCTGCTTTGGCGTTTACCTATGATTGGTATTGAGTTGCCAAAAGTTGCCGAGAAAAATTATCTTGCTTATATGGCTCGCATTTTTGAACGACCAGCTTTTATAAGCTCTTTAACTGAAGATGAAAAGAAAATTAGAGCGTAATAGTTTGTTTTTTTTATCTAACGACAGATTAGCAATTAAATAAGGTACCGTTATGGAACTTGATAACATGACTCCTCGTCGTCCTTATATCTTTAGGGCTTTTTATGACTGGATCTTAGATAACGAATTAACTCCGTATATTGTGGTTGATACTTCTGTATATGGCGTATTAGTACCGCAAGAGTTTATAAAAGATAATCAAATAGTACTTAATATTGCTCCGCAATCGGTCGGGCAGTATTTAGCTAATAATGAACAAATCGAATTTAATGCTAGGTTTTCTGGTGTACCTCAACATATTGTTGTACCAATGGCAGCTGTTGAAGCTATTTATGCTCGTGAAAATGGTGTTGGTATGGGATTTGAGGATGAGCCACATTATAAAGCTCTTAGAGAAGGGGCAAGCAAACCAGCAGAAAATGTTAAACCGAAGCCAGTTAATCCTTTCCGAGTTGTCAAATAATTATTCTTAATTACAAGAATAATCAAATTTTTCACTATCTTATTTACAATATTATTATTTAGTCATAAATAGGATAGTCTTTTTTTGTCTGTAATATCTATAATAGTAATAGCTAAGAT
>NZ_NASN01000058.1:0-14843 GCF_002142015.1 Gilliamella sp. A7 | reverse complement strand
GCGTATATTATGATGATCTTCGATAAATAAAGAAAGATGTGAAATAATATATATTGAATTAAATTTATTTTTATATTAAAAATCAATAAGTTGAATAGTTAATTATTTTATTGGTTATGTAAAGTTATTGTTTACTATGAATTTATTATTGATAGACTATTTTTCAGTGATTCGTTCACTATCAGTATAAATCACTCCTTGGGTGTTTCTAAAAAAACCTACTAAAGTTAAATTACTTTGTTTAGCTAGTTCAATTGCCATTGTCGTTGCGGCCGATACGGCAAAAAGGATTTCTACACCACAACGTGCTGTTTTTTGCACCATTTCATAACTAGCTCGGCTCGAAACAAGGATTATTCCTTGTATGTCTTGCTTAGTTTCTTGTTGTAGTTTCGCCCGATAACCTAACAATTTATCTAATGCAACATGTCTGCCGATATCTTCAAATCCAGCAATAAAATTACCGGTTAAACTCAGCCATACTGCAGCATGCGTACAGCCGGTTTGACCTCCCACAGTTTGAACTTGGCTTAGATAATCAAGGGCATGATGAAAATCAGATAAACGAATTTTATTGTTTGATAAAAGGGGGGGAGTAAATTGACAAACTTGCTCTATTTGTTCAGTGCCACAAATACCACAACCAGTACGACCGGCTAAATTACGACGCTTTTCTTTTAATTGCATAAAACGTCTTGAAGATAGTTCAATATGGACTTCAATGCCTTGTTCTGTTTCATTAATGTCAATACCGTAAATCTCACTAACTGATTCTATAATTTTTTCAGTTAATGAAAAACCAATAGCAAAATAACTGAGATCTTTCGGAGTTGTCATCATGACAACATGAGAAATACCATTATAAATTAGCGCAACAGGCTTTTCTGTGGCTATGGTATCTTCTTCTGATGGATGTAATTGACCATGTTTAAATTTATTTACATTAAACTTTTCAATGCCCACTGCCATGGTTTATCTCGTAATAATTGTCTGACTAAATCTAGCTATAGTTTTAAATATAATAACTTAGCTTAATATCAATAAAAAGCCCAATATTTAGGTTTGTTAATTTTGTAAGATTCTAACAATGGTTAATCCGATTAGAACTATCATATATTTGTTGTGTTAGAATAAAGCCTATCCAAAATAAGTATGGTAGGCAATTTTATGTCATTAAATGAAATGACGCATACGATTATGCAATTTATTGAAACTCATCAAATGTGGTCGTTGCCAATTATTTTTTTATTAGCATTTGGTGAATCATTGGCCATTATTTCCTTACTGGTACCTGCTACCGCGATTTTGTTAGGAGCTGGGGCTTTGATTGGAACAGGAGTGATTTCGTTTGCTCCAGTTTTGATTGCTGCATCGTTAGGGGCTATTATTGGCGATTTTATATCTTATTGGTTAGGCAAACATTATCATCAACAGGTAATTGCTTCATGGCCATTGAATAAATATCCGAAAATGGTATTTCGTGCTGAACAGTTTTTTCAGCGTTATGGGACTTTTGGGGTGTTTATTGGACGATTTTTTGGGCCTTTACGAGCAGTCGTTCCATTGATCGCTGGCACTATGCATATGCCAGCAACAAAATTCAATATTGCTAATGTGGCTTCTGCACCTATTTGGGCATTTGTTCTACTGGCACCCGGAGCTTTTGGAGTGCCATGGTTAGAAACTATTTTTGGCTAAACTGTGCCAATAGTGTAACTTCGGCGGCCACTTTTGCGTCCAAGCGCTTCTAAGTTCGTTTGTAATGGTGGGAATGGTAAGGTCAAGTTATGATGTCGATAAGCATCCAGAATCAGTTTATGTATCGCACTACGTAATTTCATTCGATGTCCCATTTCTGCTGCAAATACGCGTAATTCAAACAGTTGGATTCCTTCTTGAATATCAACTAAAAAGACTTGTGGTTCTGGATCGTTAAGTACAAATTCACACTCTTCAGAAGCTTGTTGTAAAAGTTTCATAACCAGTTCACTATCTGCATCAATGGTTGCTGGTATGGTTAATACTATACGTGTGATTGAATCTGATAATGACCAATTGACTAATTGTTCAGTAATAAATGCCTTATTCGGCATGACAATTTCTTTACGATCCCAATCAACTATAGTAATCGCTCGTGTACTAATTTTAGTGATATTACCGGTTAAGTCTCGAATCGTAACGGTATCGCCAATCCGCACTGGTTTTTCAAACAAAATAATTAAACCGGAAATAAAATTAGCAAAGATCTCTTGTAGACCAAAACCTAAACCAACACCAAGTGCAGCAATTAACCACTGAATTTTAGCCCAATCTATACCAATGAATGAAAAAGCAATCATACAACCTATCATCAAAATAATATATTTCGATAACGTTGTGATCGCATATCCTGTACCTGGTGCTAAATCTAAATGTTGTAAAATACCTAATTCAAGTAAGGCCGGTAGATTTTTAACTAATTGAACAGTAATGGTCATGACTAAAATAGCGATACACACCGCACCAAGCGTAATATGTTGTTCAAGTTCAGTACCATTAATGATAGTACTTGTGCCCCAAAGCTTTATATTATTCATAAAAGCAAAAGCCGAATGAAGTTCAGACCAAAGTAAGATCATACTAATTAAGGCTATTAGCATAATAATCGATCTGACTAATTGTAATGACTGAGCACTAATCGCATCTAAATCAATAATAGGTTCATCAACATTATCATTGATTGCAGTTATATCTTCTTCTATGCCTTTGGCGCGTTGCATTCGTTCTAATCGGCGCTGTTTAGTCCGTTCGAATTCAATACGACGTTTTTGTATCCACATCCAACGACGAATCATAAAATAGATAACTAATAAGCCAAACCAGATTATGACTGAGGCTTCTAATCTGCCCAGTAAAACTTCTGCTGTCGACAAATAACCTAAACAAGCAGCAATGATGGCTAGCCAAGGTGCACTTAATAGCATAAACCACAAAATATGACTTAATAAGTTATCCCCTGAACCTTTTTTATCAATATAAAGAGGGACGCCAGCTCTATGAATTGAATTAGTCATAAATACTAAAGCAAAACAGAGAATAATAAAGGCTATACGACCAATAGTTGCAGCAAATTGGCGATTACTAAACTGATCAAAACTCATCACAATGACAACTAATGGGATCACAACCCAAACAGATAATTGATAGTATTTCATTGCGTGACGAACATTTTGTTTTGCCCAACCGAAGTGAGTAATAAACAATCCATTTGGGGATGCAAAGTGTGCCGTAATGATGAATACCCACAAAATAGGTGCGGCGGCATTGACACCATAGCCTAAAGCAACTGCGACAGGGTAATCCCAATTAATTTGTAGTGCATAACCTAACGCTGCCCACAAAATAGGTATAGGTAATGCCATTATCAATGAAAAAATAATGACTTTTAAAGTTAAAGAATAACTGTCTTGAGTGACTTTGCCGACTCGAGTAGCTGATTTATTTAAAAATGTGTTGTACTTGCCACGCATTTTAAAATGCACATATACAAACATTATCGATAATACTAAAAAGAATAGTGGTTTTGGTGCGCTAAGAACTTCTAAACTAGCATTGTAGAGTTGTGATAAAGTATCAATTGAAACGGTGACATAAACCACATCTTTGGCTAAGTCTAAAGGAAAACTAAGTGAAATAGGGTTAACATCAGCAACCCAAAAGAAGTAACGATGGGCTGCATCATTAACTTCATCAATAGCATTAGTTAATTGTTTATTTGAAATTTTTAATTTAGTTAATTCAAGGATCGTGGTATCGGTCCCTGAAATTAATGTTTTAAGTAGTTCGCTTTGTTCGCGTAATAATCGTCGATATTGGCTGGCAGATTTAAGATTATTAAGAGAAATACTTAATGTTGGGTAATTCTCTAATCCGTTTAAGGTATTTGAATAATTAAGTTGTTGAACTTTTGCTTCAGCGATTTCAGCATCGAGTGGTTGTGACTTAGGTTTTTCTGGTAATCGCAATAGTTGTTGGCGCAGAGTTTCACCTAACGCCGTTGAAAAACTTAACCATTCACCTTGTTCAGCAAGCGTGGCAAGGGTATTTTGAACATGTGAAATTTGGGTATTAATATTATTTTGTTCATTAATGATGCTGGTTAAATGTGATTTTTGGTACTCCATATTCTGACGAAGATCTTCATTTTTTTCATCAAGTTTAGTGATCACTTCTGCAAGTTGATCTTCATTATCAATAACAGGTATTGATTCTTCAGCTACAGCAAAGCATGAAATAGCCAGTAATATCCAACACAAAAAACCACGCATCAACATAGATTAGATCCTTTCGGCTAGTTTTTGACCTACTCGAGTAATATCACCATGTTTTAAATGGCTATCAAATTCAATAGCGTTGGAGGCAAATAAGGTGATAACGGTTGAGCCTAATTTAAAGCATCCCATATCTTGGCCTTTTGCTAATTTAACTTCACCAGCATAAGTCCAACGTTTCATCACTCCATCACGAGGTGGTGTAATTATACCAGCCCAATTTAATTCAATACTACCAACGATAGTCGCGCCTACCATAATTTGAGCCATTGGTCCAAATTCGGTTTCAAATAAACAAATTACTCGTTCATTTCGGGCAAAAATATTTGGAATGCTTTCAGTTGTCGCTTTGTTAACTGAAAATAGTGAGCCTGGTACATAAATCATTTCACGTAAAATACCATCACAAGGCATATGAAAACGATGATAGTTTTTAGGCGATAAATAAGTGGTAGCAAAAGCCCCATTTTTAAAAAACTTTATCATATCTGGATGGCAAGCAAGTAAAGATTCTAATGAGTAAAAATGGCCTTTAGCTTGTAACAATAAACTATCTTGAATATTACCAAATTGACTAATTACACCATCTGCTGGCATAACAATTGAACTTGCCGCAGGATCAATAGGCCTCGCATCTTCATTAAGTTCACGAGCAAAAAAATCGTTAAATGTTGGATAATCTTTAGCATCAGTTAATTTTGCTTCACTTAGATCAATTTTGTATAGTTTACAAAAACCAATAATCATCCATGTTGTGATTTTTCCTAAACGTTTATTGGCTAACCAACCAAATATAACGGTTAATAACTGTTTAGGCAGAAGATACTGAATTATTGCTTTTAATTGATTTAACATAAATAACTCTCAATTTATTTATTAAATGAGACATTATATCAATATTTATAATGAAAGTATAAAAACACCATTTTTACCCTTATTTTGTGATATAGAACACAAACATTTTAAAAGTTTTGTCAAACGTATTTGGCTATGTGCATTAAAGCAAAACCTAATATTTTATATTAGGTTTTAATGAAAATCTGAGAGATTTTTTATTATGTATATTGATATGATTATGTTGAATGGGTTTTCTGTTTATCCTATTTAATACAATACAAAAAATACTAAATTATCAATAATAAATATTGGAATTAAAATTCCTATTGACCATTTCATATAGCCAAAAAAGCTTGGCATATTAATTTTATATTGTGTGGCAATACTTTTAACCATAAAGTTAGGTGCATTACCAATGTAACTTAATGCTCCCATAAATACGGAACCCATTGAAATTGCCAATAGTGTGTTGGCATAAGTGGTCATTAAAGTAGTTGCATTACCGGATGCTAAATTAAAAAACACCAGATAAGTTGGTGCATTATCTAAAAATCCTGACAATGATCCCGATAACCAAAAATACATACTGTTTATTGGTGTGGCTTGTTCACTGGTGACCAATGATACTACAGAACTCAAAGCACCGTCATTGCCGGCACGCAAAATTGCCAGAACGGGCACTATAGTAATAAAGATACCAATAAACAATTTGGCAACTTCTTTGATTGGATCCCAATTAAATTCATTGCCAGCTCGTACTTGCTTTGGCGTGATCAGTATTGAAAGAATCGTTATAGCAATAAAAAGGCCATCACGAACTAGATTTTCTAATTCAATTTGCGATCCTAATAGCGTGAAGTTTATCGCTGGATGCCAAATGCCAGATAAAAGCACACTAGCAATTATCGCCATTAGCAAACCGATATTCTTTAGACCGTATAATTTAACTACTTCTGATCTATTAGAAAGGGAAATATTGCCATATTGCTTAACATAATAATATCTATCGATAAAATAATAGATGATGAGTAATAAACCTGATGTAAAAATAACTGGCAATAACATATGTTTAACAGTCCAGAGAAAATTCACACCTTTTAAAAAACCAATAAATAATGGTGGATCACCTAAAGGTGTCAAACCACCACCAATATTAGCGACTAAAAAAATAAAGAAAATTACTGTGTGGACTGAATGTTGTCGTTGCCGATTAGCGCGCAGTAATGGCCGAATCATTAACATAGCTGCGCCGGTGGTTCCCATAATTGAAGCTAATACTACTCCAATGGCTAATAAAATAACATTTGATTTTGGCGTGCTTATTTTATCGCTTTTGATAAGAATACCACCTGAAACAGTGAACAATGCCAACAGTAATAATATAAAAGGGATATACTCTTCAATAATGGCATGAGCTGTTAATTGAATTGTGGTAGATAAGCCAAAAGAAAATAACGCAGAACCTAGAAATAGTAACGTCCAAACCAGAATAATTTTGCCATAATGATGATGCCACAGCCGTGCTAAAAATAGAGGACATAATGCGATAGAAAGTAAAATTCCAACAAATGGGATAGCCCAAAATAACGATAACTCCTGCCCATTAAACTCGCTTGCATGCAGTTGAAAAGAGATTAGCATTAAACTAATAAATGGTATTATTGATAATTTGGATAGACGTTTCATTGCGTTATTATGTGAATTAAAAGTGGCAGATTATAACAAATCCACAGTTAATTTTCGAATTAGTTACACTTAAATAAATTTTAATTTAACAGTAATAAAAAATTTGAGGAAAGGGGTTTTTACTATCTAAAAGCTTTGGCTATTTTCGCATATTTGTGTAAAAAGACTATAATAATCGGCAATTTTACATATTGGATTATTCATGCAGACAACATCGGCAACAATTAACAAAGATGTTTTACATCATCGTAATAAGCATATTAATGGCTACCCATTTGATTTACTTATTAAAACTTTACCAGCATTATCTAACTTTGTTAAACCTAACCAATATGGTCGGGTAACGATTGATTTTTCTAATCCTGTTGCCGTGAAGATGCTAAATAAAGCACTTTTATTACACTATTATCAACTCTCTTATTGGGATATTCCAGACGATTACCTATGCCCTCCAATTCCAGGGCGAGCAGATTATATCCACTATTTGGCTGATTTATTAGCGCAAGATAATCAGAATAAGATCCCTATGGGTAAGAGAATTAGCATTTTAGATATTGGGGTTGGTGCAAATGCCATTTATCCGATTATTGGCTGTGCTGAATATGGTTGGTCATTTGTTGGCAGTGATATCAATCCAATATCAATCAAGGTTGCGTTGTTAATAGCAAAATCTAATAAACTATTAAAAAATAGTCTACAATGTCGTTTACAACCGAACAGCGAGGCTATTTTTGCCAATATCATTAAACCGAAAGAATTTTACTTGGCAACTTTATGCAATCCTCCTTTTCATAATTCAAAGCAACAGGCTCAAGCGAGTGCTTATACAAAACTCCAAAAATTGGGTAAATTAAGTTCAGAAAAAGATCAAGTTATGCTTAATTTTGGTGGACAACATGCTGAACTTTGGTGCAAAGGAGGAGAAAGTGCGTTTATAGGTAAAATGATAGCCGAAAGTGTTAACTATAAAACACAATGCCTATGGTTTACTTCATTAGTTTCAAAAAAAGAATCGCTGACAAACATAAAAAAACAGTTAAAAAAAGCATCTGTAACTGAATACAAAATTATATCCATGGCTCAAGGCCAAAAAATTAGCCGTTTTGTTGCATGGACGTTTTTTGATCGAGAACAACGACAAAAACAGGTCAAAAAATTTTGAGGAAAGGGGTTTTTTAATGATAGGTTAATAACGATATCGTTAATTAATTATGAATTAAATTAAATTTTTAAAATAAAAAAATAATAGTATTAACTATTTCTTTAGCAAGATTAAATTCAACATAATATTTATCTTAGTAGAGATTGAAATCGTAATTTGTGCTCAAAAAGCATCATTTTTATCTAAAAAGTCTGATTATTCAATTGAGTTTAGATTAACTAAAATTAGTTTAATGATTTTTTCTTTAAGCCTATCAATTATAGTTAACCATTAATTTTACAATCTTAATTCTGACAATAAACGATATTAATTATTTTGATTATTTTCTTATTTAAAAATATCCTAATCTAATCTATTTTTTGTTGTATGATGTTTATGTTATATCAGCAATATAAGGATCATCATATGCAGGAGAGACCAAGAAAAGCAATTATTAATGCGCTATTAACAGTTGTTAAAGTTGAACAGTTATCCCATAGTTTTTTACGTTTGCATTTTAGCTGTGATACACCATTGATAGTCAACCCTCGTTGGATTTGTCCTCATTTAAAATTACTCTTTGCTGATCCTTTGACTGGTGAAATTACTTTTCCGCAATTAGACGAAAATAATAAAATCATGGTCAGTGATCGAATTCGCCAATTAGCGCGAAGCTATAGTATTCGTGGTTATGATGAATCCACCAATCAACTAATCATTGATTTTGCTATTCATTCTCGCGGATTAGCGACGGTTTGGGCTCAAAAGGCCAAAATAGGTGATCAAGTTGGTATTGTAGGTACTGCTGGTAAATTAGAATTTGATAATCAATTTTTAGTTTTGATGGGCGATATTTCCGCAGTGCCGAGTATCTGTTATACGCTTGAAAATTTGCCCAGTTCTCAAACAGCATTAGCTTTTATTGAAGTTAATCACAGAACGGATATTGTAGGCCTACCAATCAACAAAAATGTAACAGTTCAATGGTTCGTTAAGGATGTAAATTCTCCTAATCAATTAGTTGAAGCGGTGATGAACATCGATTTGAGTGGTCAAGATAATATATTGTTTTGGGGGGGAATGGAAAGATCATTGGCACAACAATTACGTCATTCAATCAAAGATAAATATCACAATTTAGAACCTAATGCTATTCAGATCACCAGCTATTGGCGAGAGGGATTTGCGGAAGGAGAATTTAAACATCGTGATTGATTGTTGGTAGAACGTTGTGAATATTCTTGCGCATTTACATTTAGCAACAATTGCCAATAGCTCGCTAATTGGCAATACAGTTGCTGATTTTGTAAAAGGTGATCCTTATCTGCAGTACCCGACAGAGATAGCTGATGGCGTTATGTTGCATCGAAAAGTTGATAAAGTTATTGATAGTTTTCCCGATGTTAAACAAGCAAAATTGTTGTTTCGAAATAGTCATCAACGAGTTGCTCCGATAACGCTCGATATTGTTTGGGATCATTTTTTATCAAAATATTGGCATGAGTTTGGTTCAAGCCAAACTTTATCGTCATTTAATATTATGACTAAAAATTATATTCAGCCATATCTTGCTGATTATCCTAAGGATTACCAACATTTTATGAATGCGATGTGGCAAAAATCATGGCTAGAAAATTATGCTTCAATCGATTTTATTGCCAAAGTATTAAAAGGCATGGCGCAGCGAAGGCCAAAGCTTCATTTATTGCAAGAAACTATTATTGATATTAAACAAAATTATAGCGCATTAGAAACACATTTTTTTTATTTATATCCGAAAATATGTAAATTTATAAAATCGATATAAGCTTATGAGATAATGGTTATCGAATAATTTAACTACATAAATTCATTCGATAACCATTAAAAGTTGAATAGTTTTATTTTGGTAAACTAATTTTTCTATTTTCAATTACAATCAAGTTATTGCTATCCGGTTTTTGGGCTATCGGTACTAAGTTTTCAATTGTTGCTTGAGGAGCTTGGCCAATGCTACCTCCTCGTGGCTTAGTATGAACTACCTGACTTTCAGGTAATGTCGTATTGTTATTTAGATTAGCCCATAACCATTCGATGGCATCTTCACCGTAATAATCTATAGCTAATAATGTATTATCAAATGGTGATTTACCATCAAGATAACTAGCATTTTCAACTTCAATATAACGTAATTGTGATTCTTTTCCTTCTACTGCGCTATTTAAAGCAACATATGGCCTAGATGTATGGTTTATTAACTGTTTGACATTATTTTGGCCATGTACAATAAATGTTTTAGTTTTATTTAAGTTTCCAGTTGCTTGTACTTGTTTGAGTCCATCATTAACTCGTTTTTCAGTTATTTTTTCTCGTAAACAAATGGCACCTTTAGTACCATAATCTACCTGATTTTTAGTTTCCGAACTTGAGTACCATTCTCGTCTTGGTGAAACAAGATCCTGATTTGCCACAATATCGATTGCGGTAACATTTTTATCGGTCCAAATAGGTAAATGGCCATTTGATAGAGACCAGATTTCAGCGAAATTTACCTCTTTTAACGGCATTACTTCGCCAAAATTATAGAGCGGCTCTTGTTGAGTGCTGGCGACAGAATAATCACACATGTTTTCTGTAACATCATAACGGCCATAGGAACTAATATATTGATACGGAAAGGCTATTGATTCATTGTAATAAAAATAGGGTAATTGAATCTCTATCCCAGAATTCCAACCATAATATTGTAATTTTCTAAGGGCTTCTTCTGGGGTACCTGTAGTTAATAAATTAGCCTTTTTTAGTGCATCACAGCGATTTTGTGAATATAAATATTTCGATGCATAAGGAACATAATTGTCCGATTTATTAGGTTCAATTGCTGGTATAGCACAAGGAATATAAAGTGCAGCGACAGTAGCATAATCAGGAATTGAATTATATTGGAAACTTCTAATACTTGCGCTATCCTGGATTATAAGTGAGGCAATATCAGGATTTGGTTGTATTTGTGGATTAACCGCAACAATGCCATTAATTAAACCGCTTTTATCTAACTCACCGGCTTTCAAGGCGGCACTAGCACCATCCT
The DNA here is from genome assembly GCF_002142015.1 of Gilliamella sp. A7. Classification (NCBI taxonomy): domain Bacteria; kingdom Pseudomonadati; phylum Pseudomonadota; class Gammaproteobacteria; order Orbales; family Orbaceae; genus Gilliamella; species Gilliamella sp. A7. The sequence goes on along the minus strand of NZ_NASN01000058.1, from coordinate 3,799 downwards.
CGGAGCCATAGATCAATATCAACGTATTATAGCTGTTAAAGTTTCGAGCATTTTTGGCTGAGAATCTATCATTGATTTCATAAAGTGCAAACTCAATAGATTCTAAAACATATTTACCCCAATTATGTTCAGGATTCTGTTTTGAGTGTAGCTGTTTAACGGCATATCTATTTGGATGATTCTGGATAAAATTTTCTCTATTTCTAATCTCGGGATTGAATAATAAATTATCTTTTGCAATTTTGCCGTCTATGGTAAAACCTTGTTGATTAGAAATATCATAGATACCATTGCCCAATCCTTTATCATTATAGACTACTGCACAATTGTGTTTTAATCCCCAAAGCCCTCGAATTTGCATATCTTTGGCATTATATAAACCATCATAATTGCTAGCTGGAATAGCGACAATACATGGTTTTTTTTTGTCAAAATCAACAGGAATTTGTAACAGAACACCAACATTTCCATCTTTTATTGTTGCTAAAATTTCGGTACCAGCTATTTTACCATCAAATAAAGGGGACAAATTTTGTTGTTTAAAGCCAAATAGTTGACCCTCACCGGTTTTTGTATCGATAAAACGATTTAGTTTGGAACGACGAAGCTCTTGTGTAGTTGGATTCGCTGGATCGGCAAATTTGAATTTTTGGATCATTGATGATAAGGGCGTAAAACCAATACCGGCTGTAACTAGATCATCGCTCTCACCATCATAGTAGTTTGAGTTATGTATGGTAATCCATTGGGGCTTTGGATTGTAGGGATTATTTTGATCGGTATAGCCAATATTTGGAACGGCAAGTATTGGTAAAAATAGTAATGATGTTAAAGCTTTTATATTTTTGATTATTAAGTTCATTACAGTAACTTCCTATTTTTTTAATTAACTTAGTTTTCCATATGATTTATGATAATTATATAATTTATTCTTTAGATGGTAAATTTTTGCTACCAAGAGCCCAAAAGGCTGAAATAATTTTTTCCGATAATCGTCTTTTTTGGACACATATACCCACATCAAATGGTTCCATTAAATTAGTTGACCATTCAGTAATTCGCTCACGTACTCTTTCTGGACTGTTTTCCATGACTACTTTCGGTAATAATGCTACACCGCATCCTAAAGCAACCATAGATACAATTGCTTCATGTCCTGCAACTGTTGCATAAATTCTAGGACTGGTTATTTTTTGTTGTTTGAACCATAAATCAATTCTCTGTCGGCTGGGTCCATGTTCTGGCAGAATAAAAGGAATATTGTGCCAATCTGGCGTTTTTTGATGTAATTTCTCACTAAATGAGCTATTGAGTTTAGGAATTAATAAGACCATTTCAATCTCGCCTAATTTTATAAATTCAACACCTGCAGGTAATTGTTTAGGTTTTCCTGCAATAGCAAGATCAGCCTGATTAGATTGAATTTTCTCAACTGCATCAGCGGCATCGCCAGTAGATAGTTTAATCTCAACTAGTGGATAGTGAATGCGGAATCGGTCTAATATTTCGGGTAAGTGGCTATAGGCAGCAGTCACCGAGCAAAATAGGGTTAATTCACCGACCAATTGTTGATCTGCTTGGTCTAACTCTTGTTTTAATTGTTGATGTAGATTTACAACCTGTAGAGCAAAACGTTTTACTTTTTCGCCTTCGTGAGTAATTTGAACTTGTCGGTTGTCACGAATAAATAATTGATGACCAAATTGTTGCTCAAGTCGTTGGATTTGTCTCGAAAGCGTGGAAGGACTAACATGCATTGCATCAGCGCTCATACCAAAATGGCATGTCTCACACAAATGTAAAAACAATTTTAGGTCACGAATATTCATATTAATGGTTATTTTCAGATATTTCTAATATTAAACACTATTATCAAATAGTGATTATATCACCATCAGTATTAAATACCGCTATTATTCGCAGATATATCAATAAGGCAAATAGCAAATTAGTCTTCTTCAATGGCAATATAGATGTAGACCTGTTAGAATACGCCATTATTTTTGCTTAGCTAAATTGATTAATTTTATGACAGAACAAGCTTATTTAGACGAAGTTAATGCTCGTCGTACTTTTGCTATTATATCTCACCCGGATGCAGGTAAAACGACTATCACCGAAAAAGTATTGTTGTTTGGACAAGCGATTCAAACTGCGGGTACAGTTAAGGGGCGTGGTGCTAATGCTCAACACGCTAAATCAGATTGGATGGAAATGGAAAAACAACGTGGTATTTCCATCACCACATCGGTCATGCAATTTCCTTATAATGATTGTTTAGTTAACTTACTTGATACTCCTGGGCATGAGGACTTCTCTGAAGATACTTATCGAACGTTAACTGCTGTTGATAGTTGTTTAATGGTTATTGATGCAGCAAAAGGTGTTGAAGATAGAACACGTAAATTGATGGAAGTAACGCGTTTACGTAATACGCCAATTTTGACTTTTATGAATAAACTTGATCGTGATATACGAGACCCGATGGAGTTACTTGATGAGGTTGAAAATGAACTTAATATCATGTGTGCACCTATTACCTGGCCAATTGGTTGTGGTAAATTATTCAAAGGTGTCTATCATTTAGCGAAAGATGAAACCTATCTTTATCAAACAGGTAAAGGTCATACTATTCAAGAAGTTCGTATTATCAAAGGGTTAGATAATCCAGAACTTGATACCACAATTGGCGATGATTTAGCACAGCAACTTCGTGATGAGCTTGAATTAGTACAAGGTGCATCAAATGAGTTTGATCTGGAAGCATTTTTATCTGGTGATTTAACTCCAGTATTTTTTGGTACAGCGCTTGGGAATTTTGGTGTTGATCATATGCTTGATGGTTTGACTGCTTGGGCGCCGACGCCTCAACCTCGCCAGACCGATAAACGAGAAGTTGTAGCTACTGAAGAAAAATTTACTGGTTTTGTATTTAAGATCCAAGCCAATATGGATCCTAAACATCGTGACAGAGTTGCTTTTATGCGTATTGTATCGGGTAAATACGAGAAAGGCATGAAGTTGCGTCATGTTCGTATCGCAAAAGATGTGAATATTTCTGATGCGTTAACCTTTATGGCTGGTGATCGAGATCATGTTGAACAAGCTTATGCTGGTGATATTATTGGTTTGCATAATCATGGCACTATACAAATTGGTGATACTTTCACCCAAGGTGAAGATCTTAAATTTACAGGTATTCCTAATTTCGCTCCAGAGCTATTTCGTCGTATTCGTTTAAAAGATCCTCTTAAACAGAAACAATTATTAAAAGGTTTAGTTCAGCTTTCAGAAGAAGGAGCTGTACAAGTATTCCGTCCAATTGCTAACAATGATTTAATTGTTGGAGCGGTAGGGGTGTTACAATTTGACGTAGTTGTTGCGCGTTTAAAATCTGAATACAACGTAGAAGCGATTTATGAACCAGTAAATGTAACAACGGCTCGTTGGGTTGAATGTAGTGATGCTAAGAAACTTGAAGATTTTAAACGAAAATGTGAGCAAAATTTGGCATTAGATGGTGGGGATAATCTATCTTATATTGCTCCAAGTATGGTTAACCTAAATTTAACACAAGAACGTTATCCAGGTGTTGAATTTAGAAAAACACGTGAACATTAATTAGTTGCTTATTCACTAAGATTAACAATGTGAATATTATTAATAACGTGATAATGAGGAAGGGCTATTTTTTAGTCCTTTTTTTATTAATTTATTGTATTTTTTATACGATAATGTTAGTTTAACCATATTCTATAGATAATTGCTTTTATTATTTAAATAACGGTTATCACTGTAT
>NZ_NASN01000057.1:0-15270 GCF_002142015.1 Gilliamella sp. A7 | reverse complement strand
TAAAAATACGCTAAGTAGTATATAAAATACCGTGCTTAACGTATTTTGCAACCTTTTTTTAAAATTAGCTAAATTTAGATGAATTCTCTGACACACTGATATAATTAATTAACAAAAAATAATTAAAATTTGTTGCCTAAGCATTATCAATGCAAGGATTAGCAGAATTTGCTTTTTTAGACTTTTTTGTATTTTAGGGGGTAGTTACATAGTGATTATATAGATGAGAAGAATGCTAAATATAAATAAAATTTACCGTTTATATTACTTAAAACATCTTTAAGGCGATTTTTAGGATACACGCCATTATCGAACCAAATGTATCCGGGTTTGTATCCGATTTTCCGCTTGATTTGAGGTAATTTCAGTTGAATTCGGTTGAGTAGTGAAACAAGGTGAAAGGCTTATTTGAAAAGGCTTTAGGCATAAAAAAACCTGCTAGAAGCAGGTCTTAAAATTTGGTGATTGGTGCCCGGAATAGGATAGTGCATATTGCGCTCAAATCTGCTCAATGTTAGATACTACCAGTTGATAAACAATAAAAGCCGATTACTTTGTTATTGTTACATATCATAAATGTAACGAAACATTACTTTTCTAATTTTTTATAGATTTTTCTTCAACCATTCATTCAAATACAACTCTTTACAATTAAATGACATAAAATCATGATGTACATTCAATAAGTGTGGCGCTTCTATTTCTACCATGGTGAATTCCGAGGTAATAAAGCTTGGATTTTTTCATTACTATCAAAAAAAACTTCTATTGTTTGATTGAAGGGATTTATCTGTTTATCGTCGATAAAAAACACTGATTAAGCAAAATATCTTCAGCCTTTGAGCTGGTCGCTTATAAAATAAAATCAGTGCGTGATTTAGATATTAAATATGTTGCAATATCAATCAATTTTTTTTGGGGATACTTTAGCTCTAATATTAATAGGCGATTCTTTGGTTTCAGTTCTCATTTTAATTGTTGTTTTTAATTTAGTATGAAAGTACTGTAGTATATAAAATCGCGATACAATTGAAGTGTTATTTAAAAATAAAAGAAATAACTAAACAGCATAAACGCCAGTGAATATAAACCATTAAAACAAGCTGCATAATTTTCTACGTGTGTTAAAAATGGGGTTATTTGTAATAAAATTAGCAATAAATTTAATTTGAGAGAAAAAAATGGCAATTATAGATACAAATTTACTTTTTTTAAAAGAATTAGAATCAGAAGATTTAGATAACTTATATACTATTTTAGTATATGGTAATAAAGATGATAGATATATTAATAATAAAAATTTAATGGAAGGTTTATCGGACAATACAAAAGTAAAATTATATTATCCGGATCATAAAAAATATCACGATTTAATGGCTGCAGAATTATGTGAATTTGGCGGTAATTCAATTTGTAACTGGTTTAGGGGTAGAGGTGTACCATATAGGGAAGTGTTAAGTGATGTAAGTTCTAAATTTGGGGTTAAAGACCAAGATAATTTAACTACCGAGGAATTAGAAAATGCATTAATACTAGAAACGGTAAAAAAAACAATAGATACAATGAGTGAAAGTGAAAGATTTGAAATGGCAAAAAGTTTAAATTTAAATCTAAATACATGCACAGCAGAAGCTCTATATGCAGCATTTATGGTTGTATTTAAATTGGGAGGGTTCAAATCTTATCAACTTACAGTGATAATAGCTAATATTATAGTTAAAGCTATAACTGGCGCTGGTTTATCTCTTGCTGGAAATGCTATGTTGACAAAATTTATGAGTATAATAACAGGACCTATTGGTTGGATAATAACAGGAATTTGGACTGCTGTTGATATTGCTGGGCCTGCATATAGAATAACTATACCAGCTGTGTTTGAAATAATTTTATTAAGAAATAAATATTTAGCTATGGTAAAGGCTGAAAGCAAAGATCAAAATGATTGGATTAACTCAATTCATAATGATTAATTTTAGCATGACGCTATCCTATTTTTTAGTATGTCAATAGCCATTTTCAGTTCTTTAATTTCTTTTCTAACGCCATAATCCGCTATTGCTCAGCCGTTACTCTCTACGGCTGGTTTTATTTGAGGCTAGTTACCTAATCCACTTATCTAGGGTTGATTTGCCTATTCTTAAGTGATTGGTAAGTTCACTTATAGGAATGTGTGCATGAGATAACGCATAATCAACAGATTGTTGTTTGAATTAGACACTAAATTTTTTGACTATGATATGTGTCCCCTATGATTTTTGTTTACATCGTAGAGGCGAATTTTGTCTACTTTTCGGGCGAGGATCGTTTATCTTATCCACGACCAGCAATTTGTGAAATTGATAAATGAAAAGCAAAAAAACAAACGAAATTATAAAACTTATGTTACGGAGTAAATATTTTCAATAGGGTATTAATAGCTAAGTGGAAATAGGAATCATCTTGCAATCCTTTTGCTATAATATAAGCACCTTACGAAGTAGACATAATAAGTGTTACGGCCTCTAACGGAGCGAGAATATTAGAGATAGTACCTTCAGAAATCCCAATTTTTATGATGCTTTCTAAAGTTTGTTTCATTGACTCAAATCCACGATTAACTTCCGCAGCTAAACCTTTATTTTGCATAATCGATCTATCCCGAGCAAGTTGACCAACTAAACACCCTCTATCAATATTACGGGATTTTAATAGAAGATCTGAAAGTTTATCATATGCATTTTTATCAGAACTTAAAACTAACGTATTGAAATTTACTAATTGCTCTACATTATATTTTATTGCTGCTAGTGATAAATCTTCTTTACCTTGAAAATAATGATACAGGCTACCTTGACCAACTTCTGCACGAGTCAAAATATCATTTGGGCTTGTATTGGTTAGACCTTTCTCTAACAAGAGAACAGCCATAGCTTTGATTAGTTTTTCTTTTGAATTTCGTTTTGTATTCATTTTTGCGACAGAACATCATACCAACTAACAACTATCAACAGGTACCGTGAAAAAAATGATCTGATATTACTTAGACTAGACTTAGAACATGAATCTAGGGCATCAGATATTCTTTGAACAGGCTTGATTGTTTGGTTAGAGCCGGTAAAACAAATTAGTTGAACTATATGTTTGAGAGGTATATATCCCAAATATAGCTATTAATTTTAAACACAATTTACTATGTTTAGTTGAGGAAAAAATGAATGAAAAAAGCAATTATCGTTGGTTTGTGCTTGGCATTGGTGTACTTGCACAAGCAACATTCGCAATGGGGTTTGCTGGCATTCCCATAACGGGAATTTTAATGCGAGAATCTTACAATTTTTCATTGCATGAACTTGGTTTTGTTTTAGGTTCAATGGGACTTGGTGTTGCAGCTTCTGAGATAGTTTGGGGAATCATCACGGATAAGTTAGGCGATAAGACAGTTTTTATTTTAGGGCTATGGTCATCAACACTGGTATTTGTCGTTATAGCATTATGGTTTACACCAGGAAATTCAAATAGTGGAATTAAATATTTACATTTAGGAGCTGCTTTGGCAATGGCTGGAGCTTGTGGCGGTAGTATTAACTCGTCATCAGGTCGAACAGTAATGCAATGGTTTGATGATAGTGAGCGAGGCTTTGCTATGAGTGTTCGCCAAACTGCAATTCCAGTAGGTGGGGCAATTGGTACTGGTTTACTTCCTTGGCTAGCATATTCATATGGTTTTGAAGTGACTTTTTTAGCCTTAGCTGTAATAGGTTTAACTGTCGGCTTTGCTGTTTTGTTTTTTATTAACTCTAAACAAAATGAATTCAAACAAGAAAAAACATCTACTCTTACCGTGTCACCACTGAGAAGTGCTGACGTTTGGAAAGTTGTTATCGCCGCAGGCTTTCTAACTGTACCGCAAATGGCAGTATTTACCTTTGGAGGCGTTTATATGAGAGATGTTCTCGATATCAATTTAACTTTGATCTCTATCATTCTCATTGGTGTTCAAATAGGTGGTGGAATTCTCAGAATTTGGTCAGGTTATTATACTGATCGGAAAAAGAATCGTATTTCTTTATTGAAGTATTATGCCGTACTAAGTGGAATTGCTTCTTTTATACTTTGTTTAATGGTGAATAACACTTACTCAGGTGTTGCTTTTCTTGTATTAACGGGTTTATTTGGACATGCATGGCACGGTCTTGCTTATACTGAAGCAGCTGTAAAAGCTGGTGTTGAAAGAGCAGGAACTGCATTGGGTATGGTTGGTGCCACAGTATTTTTTGCATATTTTTTAACACCTATTCTAGTATCTAGTATTGCACATGGCTATGGATGGGGAGCAGTTTGGGCGGTTGTAGCTATTTTAACATTTGCATCTTTATTGTGTTTTGTTTCTTTCTCTAAAAAGAAAGAACCTTTAACGTCTATTGGTGATATCGATGAATCCTAAAATAAATTTTTTAGAAAATTTGGTGATCACATATTGTTGATTTCTTAGATGCGAGGAAGTTCTTATCTATATAGATTTGCATCTTCTTCATGAAATTAATACTCTACCTATATTTGATGGATTAAAAGAAAAGGTATAAAGGTTCATAGACTCTAACATTACTCAGTTGATGTCGGTTGACAAAGAGACTCCCTTGAAAGGTAGCTTGGTAAAGGCTTTAGGCATAAAAAAACCTGCTAGAAGCAGGTCTTAAAATTTGGTGATTGGTGCCCGGACGCGGAATCGAACCACGGACACGGGGATTTTCAATCCCCTGCTCTACCGACTGAGCTATCCGGGCAACAATGGAGCTGTATTAAACACGATTAGAGATTATTCGTCAATCCTTTTTGTAAGATATTTTTAAAAATATATACTGTTTGGTTGAAATTTAGCTAATCGTCACCATTTTATTAACTGATTAAAAATAATGTCGCTCTATATTTAGAGGAATTTTTGTATGCGAGTTATTGGTTTTATTATATTTTTTATTTATGTTTATTGTGAGATTAGTTTTTTTATCGCAATTGCTAATTATGTGGGGGTATTGCTTGCATTAATCGGAATTATTGCTACCTCGATTATTGGTTTTTCATTAATTAAAAAGCAAGGATTAAAAAATTTAAGTCTTATGCAACAAAAGATTGCTAATCAGCAAAGCCCAAAAGAAGAAATTATTAACAGTGTTTCGTTATTATTTGCTGGTTTTTTCTTATTTATTCCAGGTTTTCTAACGGATATCTTAGGGGGAATTTTATTAATTCCATATGTTCAGGAATATATTGTGCGCTTTATTGTTAAAAAACTTCCTACTAAAGTTTATTCATTTTCTTCTAGTCGCAATGTACAAGTAAATAATGATGTGATCGAAGGAGAATTTGAACGGAAGGATGATGAATAATTAATCAATTAGAAAATTTTTTTATTTTATTCTCTTGAAGAATATAAATTAATCCCCATCTATTATGCACTATATGATACATATCATAATTTTATGATTTATTGTTAATAATTACTTAAGTAAAAATTAGTGCTAGGAGATAACTAATGAAAATTCGTCCATTGCATGATCGTGTGATCATTAAACGCAAAGAAGTAGAATCAAAATCAGCTGGCGGTATTGTGTTAACTGGCTCAGCAGCAGGTAAATCAACACGTGGTGAAGTTTTAGCTGTTGGTAATGGTCGCATTTTAGAAAATGGTCAAGTTCAACCATTAGATGTTAAAGTTGGTGATATCGTAATTTTCAATGAAGGATATGGCGTTAAAACAGAAAAAATTGATAACGAAGAAGTGCTTATCTTATCAGAAAGCGATATTTTAGCCATTGTTCAAGAATAACTGGCAGATAATTTAACTTATATACAGAATTTAGGAGAAATACGAAGATGGCAGCTAAAGATGTAAAATTTGGAAATGACGCTCGTGCTAAAATGCTTAAAGGCGTTAATGTATTAGCTGATGCAGTTAAAGTAACTTTAGGTCCAAAAGGACGTAATGTTGTATTAGATAAATCATTTGGTGCGCCAACTATCACTAAAGATGGTGTATCAGTTGCTCGTGAAATCGAATTAGAAGATAAATTCGAAAACATGGGTGCGCAAATGGTTAAAGAAGTCGCTTCAAAAGCAAACGATGCAGCAGGTGATGGTACTACTACTGCAACTGTACTTGCGCAAGCTATCGTTAACGAAGGTTTAAAAGCAGTTGCTGCTGGTATGAATCCAATGGATTTAAAACGTGGTATTGATAAAGCAGTAGTTGCAGCAGTTGAAGAGCTTAAAAAATTATCTTCACCATGTGCTGATTCTAAAGCGATTGCACAAGTTGGTACTATTTCAGCAAACTCTGATGAAACAGTTGGTACTTTAATTGCTCAAGCAATGGAAAAAGTAGGTAAAGAAGGTGTTATCACTGTTGAAGATGGTACTGGTTTACAAGATGAACTTGATGTTGTTGAAGGTATGCAGTTTGACCGTGGTTATTTATCTCCATATTTCATCAACAAACCAGAAACTGCGACTGTTGAATTAGATAGCCCGTATATTTTATTAGCGGATAAAAAAATCTCTAATATCCGTGAATTATTACCAGTATTAGAAGCTGTTGCTAAAGCAGGTAAATCTTTATTAATCATTGCTGAAGATGTTGAAGGCGAAGCATTAGCAACATTAGTTGTCAATACTATGCGTGGTATTGTTAAAGTTGCAGCGGTTAAAGCACCTGGTTTTGGTGACCGTCGTAAAGCAATGTTACAAGATATCGCAATCTTAACTGCTGGTACTGTAATTTCTGAAGAAATTGGTTTAGAGCTTGAAAAAGCAACACTTGAAGATTTAGGTCAAGCTAAACGTGTGGTTATCAATAAAGATAACACAACAATCATCGACGGTGTTGGTGAAGAATCATTAATTAATGCACGTGTTGAACAAATTCGTAAACAAATCGAAGAATCAACTTCTGATTACGATAAAGAAAAACTTCAAGAGCGTGTGGCTAAATTAGCTGGCGGTGTTGCAGTAATTAAAGTTGGTGCAGCAACTGAAGTTGAAATGAAAGAGAAAAAAGCACGTGTTGAAGATGCATTACATGCGACTCGTGCAGCAGTTGAAGAAGGTGTTGTTGCTGGTGGTGGTGTTGCGTTAGTTCGTGCTGCTTCTGCAATTTTAGACCTTAAAGGTGCAAACGAAGATCAAAACGTTGGTATTAAAGTTGCTCTTCGTGCGATGGAAGCGCCATTACGTCAAATCGTTACTAACTGCGGTGAAGAAGCTTCTGTTGTGGTCAATGCGGTTAAAGGCGGTAAAGGTAACTATGGTTACAATGCCTCAACTGAAGAATATGGTGATATGATTGCCATGGGTATTTTAGATCCAACTAAAGTAACACGTAGTGCATTACAATATGCTGCATCAGTAGCAGGTCTTATGATCACAACTGAATGTATGGTTACTGATTTACCTAAAGATGATAAAGCTGACTTAGGTGCTGCTGGTGGTATGGGCGGCATGGGAGGAATGGGCGGAATGATGTAATTCCCCTATTTAGCCAGTCAAAATAAAAAACCACTCCAATATGCGAGTGGTTTTTTTATATTTAAATTTGTTTAATAAAGAATAAAATTATATAGCGAGATGTTGGTACAATGTTATTGAACCGATGACAATAAGAACGATGCCACCGATAAATGATGCTTGTTTACCAATTAAACAACCAATTTTTTTACCTAGCAATAAGCCCAACGTAACCATGATACAAGTTGCAAGTCCAATCATGGTGGCGGCAATATAAATATTAACGCTGGCAAGTGCTAATCCGACACCAACAGCAAATGCATCAATACTTGTTGAAACCGCAGTAAGAACTAATATTAAAAATGATTTTTTCGATGAAGGAAGTGGTTTTGCATCACAGTTGTCATCGTTATCTTCCTTAAAACTATGATAGATCATGTTTAGACCTAACAATAGCATGACGGTAAAAACAATCCAATGATCCCATCTTTCAATATATTGTAGGGCAATATAGCCAATTAACCAGCCTAGTAATGGCGTGATGGCTTCAACAAAACCAAATAAGATCCCCACTTTTAATGCGCCTAAAAACGGCGTTGATTTTAGTGATACGCCACGACAAATCGCTACCGCAAAGGCATCTGTAGACATGGCTAATGCTAGCAGTAAAATAGCCAAAAAACTCATGATATATACTCTTGCTTCCAGTGATGTTAATTTTAATTTTGTATTTATAATTTATTTTTTTGATACTAAAAATAGATAGTTAGCTATCTTGTTGTCGCCTTTATTTTTATAAAGTTCGGCTGTTTTTGCTACATTATTTCGACGACTTGCATCATATGCAAAAAGTTGTTTAAACATTAGATCTGCCGTTTTTTTATCGCCGTTTTGGATAGCACAATAACCATATTGCTCGTAGGTATCTGCTTTCCAGCGGTGCCTATCTAGTTCTAGACTTTTGGCAAATTGTTGTTTCGCTTCTTGGTAACGATCTCTACCACATAAAAAGGAGCCGTAGTGCACATGATATAAACCATTACCTGGTTGCATTAATGTGATTCGTTTATAAATCATCTCCGCCTCATTATATTCACCAACATGTTGATCAAACATTGCCATTGCTAGCATGATTTGAGGATTATTGGGTGAATATTGAGCGGCCAATTTTAGATTATAATGTGCCGCTTTAACGTTATCTTCAGATTCATTGGCTTTGGCTAAATAACCTAAGCCTAATCGCATTCTTGCTAACGCAGCAGTTTCTGGATCAAAATCCTCACGACCATTCATTTGACAGCCTGATAGCATTAGCATGACCAAACTGCTTAATGCTATTAATGCGTTTTTCATGTACAACTCCTCGGTTGTTTTAGGCGGTTTGTTGAACAAGATTTTGCTTTTTATAAAGCGTTCGTTTGGTACGATCTACAACTTCGCCAGCAAGTTGACCACAAGCAGCATCAATATCATCGCCACGAGTCTTACGAACGATAACCGTAAATCCATAACCCATTAATGTTTTCATAAACCGATCAATTCGGGTGTTTGAACAACGCGCATAAGGCGCACCAGGGAAAGGATTCCATGGAATTAAATTGATTTTACTTGGTACATTTTTCAGGAATTTAGCTAGCTCATGGGCATGTTCAACACTATCATTGATCTGGTTGAGTAATACATATTCGATGGTCACTTTACCATGATTAGCATTCGAGGTTGAAAGATAACGTAAAATTGAATCACGTAACATTGCCATATTATATTTTTGGTTAATTGGCATAATCTCGCTACGAATTTCATCATTTGGTGCATGTAATGAAATAGCTAATGCTACATCAATCATGCCAGCTAATTTATCTAAAGCGGGTACGACACCAGAAGTAGAAAGCGTCACGCGTCTTTTGGATAAACCATAACCAAAATCATCTAGCATAATTTCCATTGCTGGTGCGACATTGGATAAGTTAAGTAAAGGTTCACCCATTCCCATCATAACAACGTTAGTGATAGGTCGATCGGCTAATTTACCTGTTACGCCAATGGCATTTGATGCGCGCCAAACTTGGCCAATAATTTCAGATACGGTTAAATTACGGTTAAAACCTTGTTGCGCTGTTGAACAGAATTTACATTCCAAAGCACAGCCCACTTGTGATGAAACACATAAGGTCGCACGATCACGTTCAGGAATATAAACTGATTCAATCATTTGATTATTGCCTACATCTAAAGCCCATTTTATAGTGCCATCGGATGAACGTTGCTCGATGGCAATTTTAGGTGCTTTAATTTCAGCTAATTTTTTTAATTGCTCACGTAATTTTTTGTTAATGTCGGTCATAAGATCGAAATCATCTATCCCAAAATGATAGATCCATTTCATCACTTGATCCGCTCTAAATGGTTTTTCTCCTAACGAAATAAAAAATTCTCTTAACTGTTGTCTGGTAAAGTTAAGTAAGTTTATTTTTTCGTTAGTTGGATTGGTGGTGTTTTGATTAGTTGTATTTGTCACGTCCAAACAATTATCAGACGATTTGTGTGTAGCTGATGTTAACATATGGCCTCGTTTTTACACATTATGGCTATTTCAATTTTTAGGGAAAGGATTATACTGGTTTTCACCCTGTCTGGCTAATATAATATTAATTAGAATCTAAATGATGAAAAAAATAATAACATTGAAAACAGTTACTCATTTTAGCTCAACTTTAACTTTACTCTTATGTTCAACGTTTGCTATGGCACAATCTATTCCATTAAATAAACTTACTGGGCAATTTGATGAAAAAAAAGATAGTAATTATATTGCTCTTGACTCAACAATATTACCCGTAAACAAAAAAGGTATGTATTTACAGAAGGAACCAACTGAGCAGTTGATTAAGGCTTATAATGATTTTAAAAAATCTTATCCTAATATTCCTTTTATTGTAGTGAGTGCTACGCGTAATTACACCTATCAAAATGGTATTTGGCAACGTAAGTGGGATGCATTATTACCTAAGTTGAATAATCCACAAAAAATTGCCGAACAAATTTTAAAATTATCTTCAATGCCTGGTACATCAAGACATCATTGGGGAACAGATATTGATATTACTAGTGTATCGTCTGAATATTTTAAAAATGATAAACAGGGAATTATTTTGTATCAATGGCTTCGTGAAAACTTACCAAAATATGGTTTTTGTCAACCATTCAATGAGGGACGAAAAGGGGGCTATTTGCCAGAAGAGTGGCATTGGTCATATAAACCAATCGCCAAACAATATCTCGCTGAATATAAAGCAATACTTGATAGCAATTCACAGATGATTATGCAAAATCTGAATTTTACTGGTTACGATAAAATTACCTTAGAAAGTCTGGTAAAAGAGTATGTATTAACCGTTAATCCGGATTGTTATTAATTGTTTCGCCAATAAGGTAGTTTGATTGTTACCACTAAACCACCACCATCGCGATTATTAGCTTGAATAGTACCGTTATGCATAATAACGGTCTTTCTGGCGATGGCTAGACCTAGTCCATAGCCTTTACCTAACTGTGCTGACTGAATTCGGACAAAGGGTTCAAAAATACTCGATAATTTGCTGGCATCGACACCCGGCCCACGATCTTTAACTTCAATTTGTAAATATTTTCCTGCTTCTTTTAATGATACTTCAACCGTTTGGCCGGCATTAGAAAAGCGGATAGCATTACGAATAATATTTTCAATCGCGCGTCGTATCTGTTCAGAATTACCTTTGACAATAGAGTGATTAATTGATGATAAGTTAAACTCTACTTCAATAGATTGATGATTAGCTTCATAGTTGGCATCATTAACTACTACTCCAATTAACTCTTTTAAGTCAAAATATTCATCGGTTCGATTATTCATTTCTGCACGTGAATAATTAAGAATCTCACCAATTAATTGATCTAATCGTTGCGACTCTAACTCAATTCTAGCTAAAGCTGTATCAATATTTTGTTTATTTTGTTGGGCAAGACCAATTGCCAGTTGTAAGCGGGCCAGCGGGGTTCTAAGTTCATGAGAAACATCATGAAGTAGCGCTTGACGATCAGATATTAAGATGTTGAGTTGCTCAACCATCATGTCAAAATCTTTACCTAATTCACTCAGTTCATCACGACGAGGTTTTAACTTTTTAAATAACCGAACCGACAGATCACCTTGCGAGACGCGGAAAAATCCTTGTCTTAGTAATTTCATTGGTCTAGTTAAGTTCCATGCTAAAAATAGGCTGAATACTAAACCAACACAGATCCCCATTAACAAAATAGGGGTCGGCATATTAAATAAAGTTTTATTTTTGTTATTGCTGTGATCGGTTTTATCGTCTTTAAATGATACCGAATAGAGGGTGCCATCGGGCGCCACTGCCATCCGTTGATATACATAAGAGCTAGGTTCTAATTCATCTGTGATGATATTAACTTGATCATATTGTGGAGACACCAATTTTATTGACAATAAAACTCGCTCACGTTCGGGTAAATGTGCAATAAAATTGAGTGTTTCATCTTCACCGGCAACATGCAATAATTGAGCAATCATATCCACTTTAGTAGGCATGTGATTTAAGAATCGTTGATTTCTACTTTCTATGTAATAAGAGAAAGCAATCCAAGTTAATTGGAAAGTAAGATAAAAAATTATCCAAAATATAACTAGTATTTTCCAAAATAATCGACGATTCATAGCAAACCTATGGCTTGATTAACGGATACGATAGCCAACCGCTCTTATTGTTTCAATGGTCACATCATTTTGTGCTACTTGATGTAGTTTTTGGCGAATATTGCTGATATGAACATCGACGCTGCGATCATATAATTCTCGAGCACGACCCAGACCTATTTCAGATAATTCTTCTTTAGTTACCACTCGCTCACTATGTTTAACGAGTAAAACTAACAAGTTAAATTCAGTAGAGGTGAGATCTATCGGCTGACCGTTCCAAGTACAAAGTCGTTGTGGTAGATCTAAAGTTAAGCCATTAAAATGATATTTTTTCTCATCAACTAATTCGACTGAACGTTCGTCAAACCGACGTAACACCGCTCTCAATCTTGCCAATAATTCACGTGGGTAACATGGTTTTGGAATGTAATCATCAGCACCTAATTCTAACCCTAATACGCGATCAATATTATCACCTTTGGCAGTTAACATAATAACTGGCATATTACATTGTTGACGAATGCTTTTTAGGACATCAATGCCATTAATATCAGGTAACATCACATCTAAAATTGCTGCACGATATTTACCTGACAGCGCTTCATCAATACCATCCTTACCTAAATAAACACTTTTAATATTAAAACCTTCATTGGTTAAATATTCGCTAAGCATTTGTGATAATTCTACATCATCATCAATTAATAAAATATTTATCATATCTCGCCATTATTATTTAATTTTTGATAGTTACATTATTGCAATAATAAAAAAAAAGTCAGGTGGTTTTACTAAAATATTACATATTTTGAACTATTCCTGATTAATTTATTTACTATGCAGTTAAGTATAGATGTTTCAGATTTAGTCTATTTTTGTCGTGTATGTTTTAAACAAAAAGTGATTGAATAAAAATCTGTTTATAGTGGTTTAACGTATTAATAAAATCAGTATTGAACTGATAAATTATGTTCACTTACTCTTTAATATGTGAGCTTAACATTCAGTTTTCAAGTTAAATAGAATAAAATAATCACTTAATTTCATGGCTAAACGTTTCACTTGCTAACATTACGGTTAGTAATATGGAGATAAAAAAATGGAACAACAAGTAATGTGGCAACAATTAATCAAATTGGTGAAACATGAAGTCTTGCCAGCACTTGGTTGCACTGAACCTATCTCACTTGCTTTAGCTGCTGCTACGGCAACTCAATATATTGATAAAAACAAAATTAGCCACATTGATGCTTATGTCTCGCCCAATTTAATGAAAAATGGCATGGGTGTTACGGTTCCAGGCACTGGTATGGTGGGATTAGCTATTGCAGCGGCCATCGGCGCCATTGGTGGTGATGCTGGGGCAGGCCTTGAAGTCCTTAAAAATATAACTCAGCAACAGATCGAACAAGCTAAAACGATGCTCAATGAGCATAAAATTAATGTGCAAATTGCCGATAATAATACCGCTATTTATTCTGAAGCTAATATTTATACTAATCATGATCATGTCCGCGTCTGTATTGAAAGCTCACATACTAATGTGATTTTGATTGAAAAAAATGGCGAAATAATTTTTAAAGCCGATAACCAAAAGCAAGATGATTCGAAAGACGCGGCTATCATCAAATTGATGTCGGTAAAACAGATATATGAATTTGCCTCGCAGGCTGATTTTGCTGATATCGAATTTATTTTACACTCAGCAGAATTAAATGATGCCTTATCTCAGGAAGGCTTAAGACGAGATTATGGCTTAAGTATTGCGGCGACATTACATGAACAAACTAAAAATGGCTTATTAGCTGATGATCTATTGTCTAAAGTGATTATTCGTACTACTGCTGCATCAGATGCTCGCATGGGTGGTGCAACGTTACCAGCTATGAGTAATTCAGGTTCAGGCAATCAAGGTATTACTGCAACTATGCCAGTCGTTGTTGTTGCCGATTATTTAGAGTCAACGCCAGAACAATTAGCGAGAGCGCTTATTTTATCGCATACCATTGCCATTTATATTCATAGTAAATTTCCGCCATTATCAGCTCTTTGTGCAGCCTCAACAGCAGCCATGGGATCGGCTGCCGGTATGGCGTGGTTACTGGGTAAAGGCCAATATGAGGCAGTTGATATGGCCATATGTAACATGATTGGTGATTTGTCTGGAATAATTTGTGATGGTGCGTCAAATAGCTGTGCAATGAAAGTTTCAACTTCGGTTTCATCCGGATTTAAAGCTGTATTAATGGCGCTAAACCGAATTCGTGTTACAGGTAATGAAGGTATTGTTTGTGATAGCGTTGAAACTTCAATTAATAATTTAGGGGCGATAGTTAGCAATAGTATGAAAGCAACTGACACTCAGATAATTGATATTATGTCGCATAAAGCCTAATTTTTTTGAAAAATGCTAAAAGAATAACCTTTTAACGCTTTTAATATGACCAATTGGTATTATTTTTAAAAAATATGCTGGACAATATTATTTTTTATGCGTAATATTTCGTCCTGCTTCTATGGTGGCTATAGCTCAGTTGGTAGAGCCCTGGATTGTGATTCCAGTTGTCGTGGGTTCGAGTCCCATTAGCCACCCCATTTTATAGTTAGAATGTGAAGCAATTTCTGACGGCGAGTAGCGCAGCTTGGTAGCGCAACTGGTTTGGGACCAGTGGGTCGGAGGTTCGAATCCTCTCTCGCCGACCAATTTAATAAGAAAGCCTACTCATTTGAGTGGGCTTTTTTATTATTACAACGATGCATTTGATTCGAACCGATAAGAGGTTCGAGCCGAGTAGCACGAGACAGCGTTGCTTTAGCAACGACTAGACATTATTATCCTTCTAAATTATCTAAGCTTAACTATGCATATTTACCATGCTCTTTTTAATTAACTCAATAAAGGTTTTATAATCAATTACCTTCTTCCGACTTGATAAAATTACTTTTTAAATTGATTTTTTCTTCAAGTATTCCTTTGTTGCTAGTCAAACCAACAAATTTTTGAGTATATCAAATTGATTTAATTATAAATAATAATAACTGTGATCTATACAATAAATTTGGTGCTTAAAACTGACAACTCAATAAACTAAAAT